>PLSJ01000484.1 GCA_003165115.1 Syntrophaceae bacterium
GGGGGCGGTGGTCGCCTCCCTGCTTCTGGGCGTCGCCGAAACGCTCCTCATAGGGTATGCGAATATCCCGCTCCCCAGGGACGCCCTCGCCTTTATCGCCATGATCGCCGTGCTCCTGTGGCGCTCGGAAGGGCTCCTGGGTTCGCGTTAGGATAAAAGGGTGAGCTCTTACCTCATTACCATCGGCACCATGATCGCGATACAGGCCATCGCCGTCTGCGGCCTCAACGTGATCGTCGGCTTCGCGGGCCAGATATCCCTCGGCCACGCGGCCTTCCTCGGCATCGGGGCCTACACGGCGGCGCTGCTCGCCACGAAGGCGGGACTCTCGTTCTGGATGGCCCTGCCGCTGGTTGTCGCGGTCTGCGGGTCCGTCGGCCTCCTCCTCGGCCTGCCGAGCATCAGGCTGAGGGAAGACTTCCTCGCCATCACGACGATAGGCATCAACTTCATCGTCGAGGCGGTCTTCCGGTACGTCCCCTTCTTCGGGGGCGCTTTGGGCATAGGCGGCATCCCGCGGGTGATGTTCTTCGGCATGAGAGTCAAGGGCACGAGCTTCTTTCTGCTCTGCGTCGCCTTCCTCTGCCTTACCCTCGCCGCGTGCTGGTGGTTCAAAAGGAGCTGGGCGGGCCTCGCCTGCGCCGCCATCGGGGAAGAGGAGCAGGCGGCCTCCACCATGGGCATATCGCCGGTCAGGTTCAAGCTCCTCGCCTTCGTGATCGGGACCGGCATGGCCGGCCTCGCCGGCTCCCTCTACGCCCATCACATGCAGTTCATCTCGGCGGGCGACTTCTCGTTCTCCGTCTCCATCGCCCTGCTCTCCATGCTCGTCCTCGGGGGCATGGGCACGCTCTTCGGCCCGCTGGTGGGCGCGCTCATCCTGGGTGCGCTGCCGGAGGTCTTCCGCCCCCTCGTCGACTACCGGATGCTCTTCTACACGGTGCTGCTCCTCCTTGTGATACGCTTCCAGCCGGCCGGCCTCCTCGGTGAGGAGAGCGCGCTGAGGCGCATCCTCATCCCCTTCGTCAAGGGGGGCATGCGATGAAGACGGGCCTCCTGGAGACGAGGGGCGTATCGAAGCGCTTCGGCGGGCTTAAAGCCGTCGACGGGGTGGACCTTACGCTGTTTTCCGGTGAGATCCTCGGCGTGCTCGGTCCCAACGGGGCGGGCAAGACGGTCTTCTTCAATCTCGTGAGCGGCATATACGAGCCGACCGAAGGAGAGATATTCTTTAAGGAGACGCGCATCGACGGGTATGCGCCGCACGCGATCGCGGCGTTGGGCATAGGGCGCACCTTCCAGATCGTCAAGCCCCTCAAGTCCCTCACGGTCCTCGAAAACGTGCTCGTCTCTCTCGGCGTCGCGCGGTACGGGCGGCTCTCCCGCATCTGGGGGCCTTTCAGGTCGGCCCGGCAGCTCGACGCCGCGATGGAGGTCCTCGAAAAAGTGGGCCTCGCGCCGCTGGCCCACAGGAAGGCGGGTCTCCTGCCTCTGGGGACTTTGCGTCGCCTGGAGATCGCGAGGGCGATGGTGGTCGGCCATACGCTCATCCTGCTCGACGAGTCCTTCTCGGGCCTCCGCCACGAGGAGATCGTCAGCCTGGAAGCGCTCATCAGGACGATCAGGGAGCGCGAAGGGCGCACCATCATCCTCATCGAGCACAACATGAGCGTGACCATGGGCCTGTGCGACAGGATCGTCGTCCTCGACCACGGGCGCAAGATCGCGGAAGGCACGCCGGGGGAAATCCAGTCCAACGAGCAGGTCATCGAAGCCTACCTCGGGGCGGCGGGGGTCGATCATGCTCCTTGAGGTGGGCGGCCTGCACATCTCGTATGGGGACATAGAGGCCGTCTGCGGGTTCGACTTCCACATCGGGGAAGGGGAGCTCGTCTCGGTCATCGGCGTCAACGGCGCGGGGAAAAGCTCCATCCTCCAGGCCGTGATGGGCATCCTCCCCTGCCGGAAAGGGAGCATCGTGTACAAGGGGAAGGACATCACGTCCCTTCCGTCCCATGAGAGGGCGAGGATGGGCATCCGCCTCGTGCCGGAGCGGTCGCGCATATTCCCCCGCCTCACCGTGTACGAGAACCTCATGGTCGGGCTGTACGGACTGAAAGGGCGCCTTAACGTGGGAGAGAGGGTAGACTGGTTGTACGGGCTTTTCCCCGTGCTCGCCGAAAGGCGGGAACAGCCCGGCCGCACGCTCTCCGGGGGCGAGCAGCAGCAGCTCGCCATCGCGCGGGCGCTTATCTCGGGGCCCGACCTGCTCCTCGTCGACGAGGTCTCCATGGGCCTCATGCCGAAGCTCGCCGACGAGGTCTTCCGCCTCCTCCGGCAGCTTAACACGGAGCAGGGACTGACCATGCTCCTCGTCGAGCAGAACGCGGTCGCGTCCTTACGCATCTCGACGAGGGCCTACGTGCTGGAGACGGGGACGTGCGCCCTCCACGGAGACGCTGCCGAGCTGATGGGGAACAGCCACGTCCTCGACGTCTACCTGGGACGGGAAGCAAAATAAAGGGTCTCATTGTAAAGGAATGACAAATAAATAGGAGGTACGGATCATGAAATGGATGAAGCTGTCATGTGTCGCGGTTGCAGTCTGTACGCTCATCGGGGTCGCCTTATCCGCCGGGGCGGCGGAGACGATAAAGATCGGCCTTCTCGCGCCCCTCACCGGCAACGCGGCGGCAGACGGCGAGAGCGTGCAGAACTCGGTAAAGCTCGCCGTGGAGCGCGTCAACGGCGAGGGTGGACTCCTCGGCAGGAAGGTCGAGGTGGTCACCTATGATGACCGGGCCGATGCCAAGGACTCGGTCGCCCTTTCGCATAAGCTCATCGAGCAGGACAAGGTCGTGGCAGTGGTGGGCGGCTCCTACAGCACGCCCATGAGGGCAGTGGCCCCGATATTCCAGGAGGAGAAGATACCTTTCGTCGCGGCCTACGCGGTCCACCCGGATATCACCAAGGCGGGCAATTTCTGTTTCAGGAATGGGTTCCTCGGGACGGTGGAAGGGAAAGCGGCTGCCTACGCGGGGGTGAAGATGCTGAAGGCGAAGAAGATCGCCCTTCTCGTGAGCGACAACGACTTCGGCCGCACCCTCTCCCAGGGGTTCAAGTACTACATCACCAAGAACGCTGCCGGGGCAGCGACGATCGTGTCGGAGCAGGCATACCCCATGTCGGAGAAAGACTTCCGGGCCTACCTCACCAAGATAAAACAGGAGAGCCCCGACCTCATCTTCGCGAGCGGCTATTATTTCCAGACGGGGCCCGTGGTGAAGCAGGCGCGGGAGATGGGGATAACCGCCCACATCATGGGCGAGGAGGGCGCCGACTCGCCCAAGTTCCTGGAGATCGCGGGCCCGGCCGCGGCGGAGGGCTTCGTCATCGTGACCAACCTCAACAGGGACGACAAGAGGCCGGAAGTGCAGAAGTTCCTCAAGACTTACGAGACACGCTTCAAGATACAGCCTGACATGGTGGGCGCCTCCGCCTATGACGCCTTCATGATGATCTGCGACAGCATAAAGCGCGCGAAGAGCGTGAAGGCGGACGACGTGCGCAACGCGCTCGCGAACATCAAGAATTTCGACGGCCTCACCGGCCAGGTGAAAAGGTTTACGAACGGTGAGGTGGTGAAGGACGTGCAGGTGCAGATCGTGAAGAAGGGGAGGTTCCATAACCTCGGCGTCGTCACCGACCCCGACCTGATCACCCCGAGCGAATAAGCCCTTTACGACCCGAAAAAGACCGGTCGGGAGGCGGGAATGTTTTCCGCCTCCCGACCGCTTCTCCTCATCGCCATGCGCGCAGGGAGAGCACCGGGACACAGACGGCTATCCGGTCGAGCCGGAAGATGGGCCGCCAGCAGGGCGAGGCCGTGGGGGCGTGACAGGCAGTACCAGTCTTTCGACGCTGAGCACATCGGGCCTGGCGACGTGAGATTCCGCAAGCGACGAGGTTCATCCTTTTATCCCTAACACTTACCCACAGCGTTAACATTATCTTCACGGTTTTTCATAATTTTTCTTGCTTTTTAACCCCGGCTTATTCTAATGTAAAATTTCGCTATCCATTATATTCCATAGTAATACTTATGATTCCGAAGCCCTACAGTCGTGCCAAGGGCGGTAGCTTTATTTTCACGGATTTCCTAAAAGCCTCGCCGAACCCCCCCGTCGAAACGATATGACTGAAGACAATAAGCAAGGGCGCGGGCCGGCCAACCGATCGATCATCGCCATTATCCCCGCCAGGGGTGGGTCGAAAGGCCTCCCGAGAAAGAACGTCCTGCCCGTGGCGGGAAAACCGCTCATCGCCTGGAGCATAGAGGCGGCCCGGGCATCCGGATATATCGGGCGGGTGATGGTAGCCACGGACGACAGGGAAATTGCGTCGATATCGGAGGCATACGGCGCGCACGGCGCATGGCGGCCTCCCGGGATAAGCGGTGATACGGCGTCTTCCGAATCCGTCCTTCTCTACGTTCTGGACAGCCTGAAGGAGGATGCAGGTCATGAGCCGGACCTCGTCGTATTCTTGCAGGCAACTTCTCCCCTGCGCCGGTCCGGCGATATCGATGACGCCGTCAGGACCCTCGACGAGCGGCACGCCGATTCGCTCTTTTCCGCATGTCGCTCCGACAGGTTCACCTGGACCCTGACAGAGCGCGGCGTGAAGCCGACCAACTACGACCCGGCCCGTCGCCCGCGCCGTCAGGAAATAGGGAAGGCGACGATGGAGGAAAACGGATCGATCTATATCTTCAAGCCCTGGGTAATCAGAAAGTGCAACAGCAGGCTGGGAGGGGTAATCGTCGTATATGTCATGCCGCGCCTCTATTCATTCGAGATAGATGACCGGGAGGACATGGAGCTTATCGACTCCATAATGCGAGCCCAAAACGGCAAGCTTGTCCCAAGGGAGCACGCGCAGTCGGGAGACGACGATGGACGCGAAGGTTAAGATCGGCGCCCGAATGGTCGGAGAGGGCGAGCCGGCTTTTATCGTGGCGGAGCTGGGGATCAACCACAATGGAGACCTGGACACGGCCAAGCGGCTCATCGACGCCGCCCGTCTGGCCGGCTGTGACGCCGTTAAATTCCAGAAACGTACGCCGGAGCTGTGCGTTCCCGACGACCAGCGGAACGTCATGCGGGAGACGCCCTGGGGCTATATAAGCTACCTCGAATATCGATGCCGGGTCGAATTCGGAAAAAAGGAGTACGACGAGATCGCCCGGTACTGCGAAGAACGGCACATGATGTGGTTCGGCTCCGTCTGGGACAGGCCCTCGGTGGATTTCCTCNNTCCCCCGCCTGCTACAAGGTCCCGTCGGCGGTCCTCACGGATCACGCGCTCCTTCGCTATGTGAGGCGCACGTCGAGGCCCCTTGTCCTTTCAACGGGGATGTCGACGATGGAACAGATAAGAGATGCCGTAAGGCTGCTGGGTCCGGAAAACCTGATCCTCAACCATTGCACCAGTACCTATCCGTGTAAGCCGGACGAGCTGAACCTGCGCGCGATCCGGACGCTACGGGCGGAATTCTCCTGTCCCGTCGGCTATTCGGGGCATGAGACAGGCCTGCAGACTACCTATGCCGCCGTGGTCCTCGGGGCATGTTTTATAGAGCGGCACATAACGCTGGACCGCTCCATGTGGGGGAGCGACCAGGCCGCCTCGGTCGAGCCGCCCGGTTTCGCGCGCCTGGTGAGAGATATCAGGGTAATCCAGCGGGCCATGGGGGACGGAGTGAAAACGGTATATGAGAGCGAGGTCCCCGTGATGAAAAAGCTGAGAATGGTCAACAGGAAGCACTAGCCCCGTGGGGAAAATATTGCCGGATCGGGAACCGTCGGTAGAAAGACGCTATTTCTACAAGCTTATGTCTCACTTCGTGGGCGTCCTCATGGGGTTCGCCGTCATGGTGTTCGTCCCACGGTCACTCGGTCCCGTCAATTTCGGGTATTTTGAGTTCGTTACCGATAATTTCACTACTATCCTGACCACCCTCTCCCTTTCTTTTCCGTCTGCCTATTTTTACTGGATATCCCGAAAAGGGCACAAGGAGAATTGCGACGTCGCAACGGGGGTCAATATTTTATGGCACGTGGGTGTCATTATCTTCTTTGCCGTCTTTCTCGGTGCATCGGTCGCCGGAGGATTTCATTCATATATATGGCCGAAGATCCCGGTGTGGGTGTTATGGAGCGGCCTGTTTTTCGCCGGCTTTTCCTTTTTGTTTCAGTTCCTGAATTACATCGCCGACGGAAGGGCGTTGACCGTGGATCTGGAGCGGTTCCGGATGGCGCAAAACATCCTGCGGGCGAGCGGCCTGGCAATCCTGTTCTTTATCGGCTTCCTGACGCTGCGGACCTATTTTTTGCTCCAGACCTCCGTGCTCGCGATGATAGTGCTCGGACTGGGAGTACAACTGGCCCGGAAGAAGGCCCTCAACCCGATGTCCTTCGGACTTTGGAGACATCGATGGCGGGATATCGCGGCATATCTCACCTTCACGAAGGATTACGTGAAGCCTCTCTTATGGCTGTACCTTTTCAATGTGGGTTATTCGCTGTACGACCGCTGGTTCCTGCAGGTTATCGGTGGACCGGAAGAACAGGGCTTTTACGGCATTGCCTTCAAGTTCGGGGCATTGGCCTTCATTTTTACGAGTGCTATGACCCCCATCCTCACCAGGGAATTCGCGCATGCATACGAAGAGGGAGATAAGGAAAGACTGCGGGGTCTTTTTAACCGGATTCAGGTCTTTCTCTTCATCGCGACCGTGTGCGGGGTATACATATCGGTTCAAAGCGGGAACATAGTGCGCCTGGTCGCGGGAAAGGAGTTTTTGCCCGCGGTCGTGCCTATCTCCATAATGGCTCTTTATCCGATCCATCAAACCTTCGGGCAGCTCAGCGCGGCGTTGTTGTTGTCCACCGGTCAAACACGGTTGTTCGGCATCATCGGCATACTGGTTATGGTGCTCGGGGTCCCTCTCACGTATTTTTTGATCGCGCCGAGGCGGTTTCCCCTTCCGGGAATGGAGATGGGGGCGATGGGTCTCGCGATAAAAATGATCGTCGTCCAAATAATAGGGACCAACCTCCAGCTCTATTTCAATGCCAGGTATCTCGGTTTTTCATTTGCAAAATGGCTGTGGTTCCAGGCAAGGGTGATAGCGATAGTCTATACGATAGCCGGTCTGTCGAAAATGACCGAGCGACTGGGTGATGTGCATTGGAACGACCATATCGCCGGCATGTGGCTGCCGAAGAATGCGGCGCTTCACACGGTCCTTCCGAAAATGGTCTTCTTCGGGATGACCTATTTCCTGCTCGTCGCGATCCTGATAACGGTGTACCCGTCGATAGCAGGCATCTCCTGCGATGAGATAAAGCGCTACTTTATCGGCCCGGCGACAGGCCGCATTGCACGGTCGCTCCGAAGGAGGAAGGGACGGTGAAGGCGGTGATTTTAGCGGCGGGGTACGGCAACCGCTTGCGTCCCCTGACGGAGAACACGCACAAGACATTGCTGGTGGTCAACGGCAAAACGATCATCGAGGGCATTATCGACAGCCTGCTGGATCACGGCATCGGCGACATAACCATTGTCACGGGGTATCTCGACTCCATGGTGGCCGGTTTTGTCTCGACGAAATACAAGGGAGTCAATTTCACGTTCATTCACAATCCGCGTTACGCCGAAACGAATAATATTTATTCTCTCTCCCTGGCGATGAACGGGATAGAGCTCGACGACGATGTCCTTCTGATAGAGTCGGACCTGATCTACGAGCCGTCGCTGATAAGGCGGATCATCGAATCGAAATACGCGAATGTCGCCCTCGTGGACAGGTTCAGGAGCGGCATGGACGGGACCGTCGTGCCGGTCTCCAACCACGTCATCACGAATATTATCCCGCCCCATCTCCAGGACAGCGCGTTCGACTTTACGTACAAGTATAAAACGTTGAATATTTACAAGTTTTCAAAGGAGTTTTGCCGGACGACGTTCAAACAACTGCTCGCCGACTACGCGAAGGTGATCGATGACAATTGTTATTATGAGCTGGTCCTCGGAATCCTGATCTACATGCAGAGGGAGACGATTTTCGCGGAAATCGTCGAAGCCGGACAATGGGCGGAGGTGGATGACCCGAACGACCTGGTCGTCGCAGAATTCATTTTCAATAAAGAGAACAGGCCCGGTATCCTGGAGGAGAGCTTCGGTGGTTATTGGAATTACAACCTGACGGACTTCTGCTTCATCCGCAACATGTATTTCCCCCACGGCTCGATGCTGTCGGAAATGAGAAATAATTTGCCCGGTCTGGTAGCCAATTACGGCAGCAGGCAAAAGGTGTTGAACCAGAAACTGGCCTTCTTCCTGCTGTGCAGGAAGGAAAACCTCAACATGCTGAACGGGGCTTCACAAATTTACCCGATGCTGGCCGCCCGCTTCGGCGGCACGCGTGTCCTGCTGCCTCAGCCGACGTTCGGAGAGTATCCCCGTATATTCAGGCATTGCGAGTACTACTCCGACCAGGTGGGTATCGACCTCGATCAAGTCGAGGAAAAAGCGAGAGGCTGCGAAACGGTCGTATTCGTCAATCCCAACAACCCCACCGGAAGCCTGATCGACACGGCATGGATTTTCGATTACGCGGCCAGGGTGCCCGGTAAGACGATCATCGTGGACGAGTCGTTTATCGATTTTTCACGGGTCGGCTCGATAATCGACCTGCTCGAAGGAAGACCGCTGGAGAACGTCATCGTCATCAAGAGTCTCAGCAAGTCTCTCGGGATCCCCGGCATCAGGATCGGTTTCACCTACTCCTGCGATCGGGGGTTCAACGAGGCTGTTCACGACAGCCTGCCCATCTGGAACTCCAACAGCTTCGCGGAATATTTCCTGGAAATCGTCCTGAAGCACAGGAGATCGCTCGAACTCTCCTACAAGGCCACCATCAGGGACCGCGAGGCGTTGGCCGCTCGACTGGGCGGATTGGACTTCGTGGAACGGGTGTACCCGAGCGGCGGTAATTTTCTCCTGGTCGAATTCAGCAAAGGCCGCACCGAATTATCGTCGTTGACGAAACTCCTCCTTGCCCGGTACGCCATTCACGTCAAAGATGTCTCCGCCAAATTTACCACCGGCAGGTATTACCTGCGCATCGCGGTCCGGCTGCCCCATGAAAACGAGATGCTCGCCGCGGGTATGGAGGAAATATTTCACCGCCACTACGGTCCGAAGTGGAAAGCGGTGTGGAGCGGCCGTCATCTGGGGGAGATCGAAACGTCCGGAAGAAACGGCGCCATCCTTCGGAGGCTCATAGAAGCGGACGGGTTCGACAGGGGCAACGGAAGGATCGGGGTCGAGGCATGGAAACAATACATCCGGTCGGTGCGTGAAAGGATCTCATTGAAAGACACGGATTCGCTTTTTGAAGTCGGCTGTGGCTCGGGGGCGTTTCTTTACCCATTCTATCTCGCCGACCACCGCGTGGGCGGGATAGATTACTCCGGCCCGCTGATAGCCGCGGCGAGGACAGTCATGACAAATATGGATTTCAGGAATTGCGACGCCATTCATCTGGATTGCCGGGAGAGCTATGATTATGTGGTCGCCAACAGCGTATTCTTTTACTTTCCCGATTACGGGTACGCCCTGGAGGTCTTGCGAAAAATGCTCAAAAAGTCGAATAAGGGCGTGTTGGCCCTGGACATCCCGGACCTGAAACGAAGGGAAGAGTGCGAAAGCGCCCGGCGGCAAGCCCTGCCGCCCGGCGAGTACGAAAAAATATATCACGGCCTGAGCCATTTATATTTCGATAAAGAGTGGTTCCATGAATTTGGCATGAGAAACAACTGCAAGGTCGATATATTCGACCAAAATATCGCTGAATACGGAAACGCCAGGTTCCGGTTCAACTGCGTGATCTCGAAAAGCGGACCCGGCGGGCCGGACGATGCCTAAAAGGGTACCTCCGGGCATCACAAGCGCAGAGGCGGACGTAACTCAGACCGATGCCCGCGTGAGCGAGACCCTCTTTCGGGAGGCCGCCGCCATCCTACGGAAGAGCGTGGTCTTTTTTTGGCTGGACCAGGGGAGCCTTCTGGGCTGTATCCGGGACCGGCAGTTGATCGCATGGGACCACGATATCGATTTCGGCGTGTGGAAAGATCGGGCGGACCGGGACCTGTTGATCGGCGGCTTCGAGGAGAGGGGCTTTCGCATGGAGGATATTCCGCGGGAGATGGATTGCATCCACTTCGTGCGCGGACGCGGGAAAAAGGTCGATATCACGTTTTATGAGCAAAACGGCTCGGCGGCCACCACGATGTGGCTGGCGCCGAGAGGCGGGTTATTCCGGAAAGTGGCGCGAAGAATCGAGGATTGCCTGGAACAGCCGGGAGGCAGCGAAGGCGGAATCCGGGATAGTACCCTGAAAGTCGTCGCCGTCGATGCCTTTAAAGGGATGGTACGCCGTCTGCCGGACTCCTTGCGAAAAAAGATGCTCTCCCGGATCGGCAGCCTGAATCTGCGCTATCCCTGTGCCGGGGTCGTAAAATGGCATGTCCCCCTCGATGTCTTCGGGTCTTTCAGGGAGATCGATTTCCTCGGTGCGCGTCTGCACATCCCCGCGGAGCCGGAAAAGTATCTCTCCTTCGTGTATGGCGCGGATTGGCGGACGCCGAAAAGAAAATGGGACTGGTGGAAGGAATGCGGCGGGCTGGAGGCCCTTTAGACCGTCCGGCGAAGACTGGGAGCACCATGCGAAAACTCTACCAGACTGAATGGCACGGTATCCCCTTCGCATCTTTTGCGGAAATGTCTTCAA
This sequence comes from Syntrophaceae bacterium, assembly GCA_003165115.1. Taxonomy (GTDB): domain Bacteria; phylum Desulfobacterota; class Syntrophorhabdia; order Syntrophorhabdales; family WCHB1-27; genus BOG-1155. Next base: position 10,859 of record PLSJ01000484.1, read on the forward strand.
ACCCGGCCGGAGCCGATTTCTATGAGCGTTTCTACGCGGCTTTCTTCGAGAAATACGAGGATTGGTCACAACTCGACCGGAAATGGGTCCTCGGGAAATTGTCGGTCGCCGATTTCCTGATAAACCAGGCGAGGATTCCGCGAATATCCAGGATACTCTCTATCGGCTGCGGGCTGGGGATCATCGAGAAAACGCTTATCGACAGGGGCTACCAGGGCGTGGAAGTGACCGAGATCTCGTCGGTCCCGCTGCGCTGGATCGCGCGACAGGTCCCCGAACAGAGGATCCACATAGGGCTGCTTCCCGCCTGCGTGCCGGACGGCAGCTTCTATGACGTGGTTTTCCTGTCGGCTGTGGAGAATTGCTTCGATGCGGAAGAATTGGTCTCCTTGTTAAAGGCAGTGAAAGCAAGGCTCCTGCCCGGCGGGCGCTGCCTGCTGTTCAGCGTTTCCTTCGACTATCGGGTAAAGCCTCTCAGGGGCCTTTTGCGAAAGGTCAAAGCCGCCCTGCTCCTTCTTGGGATCACGACCGGCCTTCGGGGGCCGCGACAGTTCTGGGGATATATCAGAAGCCCGCTCGAATTGAAAGAGGCCATGCGGCAGGCGGGCTTTAGCGAAATTACCGGCGGCCTGGTCGATCCGGCCCACGACGACACCTACTGGATCGAGGGCGTCTAGACGTGGACCCTTTGCCTCGCATGGAGGGCGTAGGCGTGCCGGCATGATTAGAAAAGTCGTCTTTCTCACCGACAATCCGTTCAATGACAGGGATTACAGGATTTTTGGGTTTGAAATCCTCGAAAGCAGAGGATTTCCCATGGAAGCCTGGGATTGCAGCCCCGTCGTCTATCCCGAGGTCTCCCGCAGCTACGTGCCCCCTGATGTATTTAAGGGTAAAAACCTGCGGGTCTTTCGGACGGAGAAAGACGTGCTGGATGCGATCGGGGGGATAAGGCGGACACCGCCGTCCTGACCTACCTCGATTTCACCTGGAGGCACCTGCGCATCTTCAGGGCGCTGAGAATCAGCAATCATGTATTTAATGTAAAACACCTCGTCGGCGAGCTGCCCCCGGTCGAAGTACCGCGAAAGCGGTCTATCCTTTCGAAGGCGGCGGGTTTTTGTGCACAGCCGGACAGGCTCCTGAATTATGCGGTCAGGAGGATACCGTACAGGCTCATGGGATTGAAGCCGGCCGATATCGTTCTGGCGGGCGGCGGCGAAACGCTGCCTTCCGGGTACCCGAGCCCGGCGGGCTCGCGGATAATCTGGTGCCACGCCCTGGATTACGATGCGTACCTGGCCCTGGAGCGGCAAGGGGCCGGCACGCGTCGTCATCCGCGTGGTTATGCCGTCTTCCTCGACCAGTACGTGCCTTTCCATCCCGACCATCTCTACGACAGGAATAGCGCGCGCTACGACCCGGACGAATACTACTCCACGATGGTGCGCTTCTTTGACGCTTTCGAACGACGGACCGGCTTGCGGGTGAAAATTGCGGCGCATCCGAGGTCGAAATATGAGGAGAAGGGAGACCTGTTTCAAGGCAGAGAGGCTATCCGGGGCGAATGCGCCGAATTGGTGCGCGATGCGGCCGTCGTGTTGGCGCACGGCAGCGTCGCGCTTAACTTCTCGGTGTTGTACGGGAAACCGGTCATATTCATGACGCTCGATATGTTCAGGGATACCTTTCTCGGGTCCGTGATCGATGAAATGGCCCTTCTCCTGGGGAAATCCCCGATAAACATCTCGCATCCCCCGGAGACGGATTTTGAGGCGGAATTCCGCTACGACAGGCCGAAATACGAACGTTACCGGGAATCGTTCATCAAGCGAAAAGGCACGCCCCAACAACTTGCCTTTCACATACTGGCCGATTATCTGACGCAGCCCGACGACCGGGGAAGTCTCTGAATACCACGTCTATGCTCAGGAACGTCATCATCGTAAATGATACGTCATACGTGAACGGCGGCGCCAGCCAGGTAGCCTTGACGTCGGCGCTCGCGCTCGCGCGGCACGGTTTCGATGTCACCATGTTTTCCGCGTCGAAACCGGTGGCGCCCGAACTCCGGTTTTCGCCCCTGAGAGTCGTTTCCACGGGCCAACATGAGATTTTGACCGATCCTAACCGATTGCGGGCAGCCTTGCAGGGCATATGGAATTTCAAGGCGGCCCGCCTTATGCTCGGCCTGCTCAGGGGCCTTGACCCGTCACAAACCGTCGTACACGTGCATTCGTGGAGCAAGGCTTTGTCTTCGGCCCCTGTGAGGGTGGCCTTAACACAGGGATACAGGGTAATCTGCACGATGCACGACTACTTCCTGGCATGTCCCAATGGGGGCTTTTTTAGCTATCCCTCTTCGCTGGTTTGTCACCGCACTCCTCTATCGTTCTCCTGTCTCGTCGAAAACTGCGACGTGAGAAGCTACCCCCAGAAGATATGGCGGGTCGGGCGCCACATCGCGCAGAGATACGCGGGACTCCTCCCCGATGGATTGAGGAACTTTATTGCCGTTTCCGATTTCGGCAAACGGGTCCTGCAACCGTTTCTGCCTTTGCGCGCACATATACACCGCATCGATAATCCGGTCGATGTGCTAAAGGCGCCCCCGGCGGACACGGGAAATAATGACGCATTCGTGTTCGTGGGGACGCTGGCGGAACATAAAGGACCGCTCTTACTGGCCGCCGCCGCGCTGCGGGCCGGAGCGCGGATAGTCTTCGTGGGCAGCGGCCCTCTCGAAGAGCGGATATCCCGTTTCTATCCTTCGGCCTTGATAACGGGATGGCTGCCGAGAAACGAGACGATTAAGGCGATCCGACAGGCAAGGGCACTCGTGCTGCCGTCTTTATCGTATGAAAACCAGCCCCTCGTGGTTGCGGAAGCCGCTGCCGTGGGCGTGCCCGCCATAGTCTCCGATCGTTCCGCCGCGCGTGATATGGTCGAGGACGGCGTGACGGGTTTATGGTTTAAAGGCGGCGACCGGGACGATCTGGCGGAGAAGATGAGACGCCTGCAGGACCCGCGGTCGGCCGCCGCGATGGGCTCGGCCGCCTATCATCGATACTGGAGCCGTCCGTCTTCGATGGAGAATCACCTTAAAGAACTGATCGGGGTATATGCGCACGTATTGGGTGCCGGGGGATAGACGCACCGGTCCCGGTGATAAGAGCGATGGCGCCAAAGGTCAGCATCAATCTCTGCTGCTACAACTCCGAAAAGTATTTGCGGCGGACCCTCGCGAGCATCACGGAGCAGACGTACGGCGACTGGGAGCTCGTTGTCATCAACGACGGGTCCACGGATTCGACCGGGACCATAGTCCGGGAATATGTGAGGAAAGGCTACCCCATAGTCTCTCATTATCAGGAGAACCGTGGGCTGGCATATTCGCGCAACAAGGCGCTGGCGCTTTCCGGCGGGGAATATATCGCTTTTATCGATGATGACGACGTGTGGGACGGGACGAAGCTGGATAAGCAGGTCCGGGCATTGGCATCGAACCGGGACTCCGCGCTGGTTTTCACTTATTGTGATGCGTTGCTCCCCGGCGGCGCGCAAAGACCGCTCAACAGGTCGCGGATAACGGATCTCCCCCTTTCGTCTTTCTCGAAAGCGCACAACAGGCGGTTGTTGCTTCGCTGCGGCTGTTTCATCGCGCTAAGCTCGGTCATGGCGAGGTCCGAGCCGGTCAGGCTGGCGGGGGGCTTCAACCCGCGCTTCTCCTATGTCGAAGACTACGACATGTGGCTGAGACTGGCGGGCACCTATGACTTTTCGCTCGTTCCCGAAGTGTTGTGCCTGTGGCGGCGACACGACGGCCAGTCCACGGTGACGATGCACAAAAGGGCGCTCACCGAGGAAATCGCCATAAACCTCCGTTACCTGGGATCGGAGGGGGTCGATATGCTCACCAGGGCCCATATCGTCAGGAACGTATGCAAGTTTCTCCTGCGCAGGTCCCTCAACCTGAAGAGGTAAGGGAGACCGGCCCGCAAGGACCGGCGTCCACCCTGAATGGTCAAATATCTGCTACGCTTCATCGAATATTCGATAGACCTCGTCCTTATCGCCGTTCTTTTTTTCGACCTGACCGCCAATTATTGGGTCCGGGCGATGGTGGAAGGCCGGGTTTCTTACGTCATCCTCGCACTCTTTTTCTGGTCCCTGTTCCTTGCGCTGATGGGCAAGAGAAAGGATATGCGTCTTACCGGGGGCGTGCTTCGGGTATTGATATCGATCGCGTGCTTCGGGGCATGGGCGTTCGTCAATTTCCTTTTCGATTCCGGCGATTATGCAAGCCGCCTGAGAATCTACACCTCTCTGGTCGCGGGCTGCATCATTGCCGCCGCCGGTATCCTGAGGCCGGGGAAATTCTTCGACATCCGTCTCCTTTCAGGCATCTACGCCCTGATGATAATCCTTTCGGCCTATGCGCTGCTCTTTTATCCATCCTATCTGGAGTCGATGAACGTCGATGCCCCATTCGTCTTCTACAGCCTGCCGGGCGAGGTGGATAAAAATTCCTTCGCCTACATGCTCCTGTTCGGTTTCCTTATAGGTCTCTATATACTCCATCACATCGAGAGCACGCTCCCGAGAAGGCTCATGTACCTGCCCCAGCTATTCCTTGTTGCCCTGCTTTTCAACACGGGTTCCAGGCAGGCCCTTCTCATGATGCTCGTCTTTGTGCTCGTTTACGTGAAAAACATCGCGCCTTATTTACTGCGGTCCCGCAAGGCCCTCGTCAGGCATCTCTTTTTCGCCCTGCTGGCCGTGCTCGTCCTTTCGGCCCTGGTGCTCTCTTCCGGCAATGCACGACTGCTCTTTTACCGGCTCGGGTTTGCGCCGGACGAGGGTGGCGAATACGGCGAGACGGCACAGAGAAGCGATGAGCTGAGGAAGCAGGTTTCGGCGGACAGCCTCGGCAGGTTCCTCTCCTCTCCCATAACAGGGACCGGCCCGGCGGATACCGTCATCGAACAAACCCAAAGTTTTGAGGTGTCGGAGCATAACTACCTGTTGCACCTAGCCTCCAGCGAGGGGATTATCGGGCTCGCGTGCTTCATCGCGATATTTTTCTTCGCGTACCGGTGTTTTCACCGCGCGGCGTCCCGGTGTGAAGGAAAGACCTTGGGCGACGTCGTCCCGGTTGCGGTCATTCAATCGATGCTCGCGATAGTTTTTTTGAGCCTGCTCTTTTCTCCGATGAAGAACCTGCACTGGATAGTGCTCGCGTGGGTCGTCAATTTTACACAGATGCCGCGTGAGTCCGCGCCGTTCCCGCCTCCTCGTCGGGAAGAGGCGGTCATGATCGGTGACGGGATATGAGAGTCGCCATCGTCCATGACTGGCTGGTGACGTACGGAGGGGCTGAGCGGGTCCTGGAACAAATGCTTTCCGTATTTCCCGAATCCGACCTCTTCAGCGTCGTCGACTTCCTGGGCAAGGGGCAGCGGGGTTTTATTCGAGAGAAGGCGGTCCACACCTCCTTTGTCCAGAAACTGCCCTTTGCCGCAAAAAACTACAGAAGCTACCTGCCGCTCATGCCCCTCGCAGTCGAACGCTTCGACCTGTCGTCTTACGACCTCGTTATTTCCAGCTCCTACGCGGTGTCGAAAGGGGTGCTTACCGGCCCCGATCAGTTGCATCTGTGTATGTGTCACTCACCGATGCGTTACGCCTGGGACCTCCAGCATCAGTACCTGAAAGAAGCCGGTTTGAACAGCGGCATCAAATCGTGGATCGCGGGCTGGATATTGCACGAGATAAGATTATGGGATTACAGGACCGCCAATGGAGTAGATGCGTTTATCGCAATTTCGCAGTTCATCGCGAGGCGCATCTGGAAAACGTACCGGCGGGAATCGACCGTCATTTACCCGCCGGTGGACGTCGACAATTTCACTTTCGTCGAAAAGAAAGCGGATTATTACCTTACGGTTTCCAGAATGGTGCCGTACAAAAGGATCGACCTGATCGTCGAGGCGTTTTCGCACCTGCCGGACCATAGGCTCGTCGTCGTAGGGGATGGACCCGACTTTCACAAGATACGGCGTAAGGCCGGGAAGAACGTCGAGCTCCTGGGCTACCAGTCCTTTTCGGTGTTGAGGCAGTACCTGCAGAACGCCCGCGCCTTTGTTTTCGCCGCCGAGGAGGATTTCGGAATAGCGCCCATCGAGGCCCAGGCCTGTGGCACGCCGGTTATCGCACTCGCCAGGGGCGGTGCGTTGGAGACCGTAAGAGGCTTGGACCGGGATCGACCTACCGCCGTATTTTTCGAAGAACAGGAGAGGGAATCTCTCATAAGGGCCGTAGGGCTTTTCGAAGCGAACAGGGAGAAGATCGACCCACAGTGGTGCAGGGTGAATGCCCTGCGGTTCTCCCCTTCCCGTTTCAGGGCGGAGTTTACGGACTTCGTGGACAGGCAGTGGGACCTGTTCCGGGCCGTGAGGATTCATGGAAAAGGTCCAAAAGAGACATACGGGAGTGGATGAGCCATGCGCGTGTACCTGTCCAGGCTGGGGATCGCTTTCAGGATTGCCGACACCCTTCTCATAGTCTGTTCCCTCGTATTCGCCTCCTGGCTGCACGACTACCCCTGGGACCCTCATTTCAGCTTCCTCGCGCTCTGCGCCGCGATCCTCTTCCATTTCCTCGCGAGACACAGCGGCCTTTATCTTTCATGGCGCGTGACTTCGGGGCTGGAAGAAAGCAAGAGCGTCATCGCCGTCTGGTCGTGCGTCGTCCTCGTCATCTTGCTGATCGGGTTCATCACCACCCTTACCGGTGAATACTCCCGCAGGGTCTTCATCACCTGGTTCGCGAGCTCCCAACTGGCCCTCATCTTTTGGCGCCTGGCCATTCGCGCCTTCCTGAGAACTGTCCGCCGGAAAGGCAAGAACGGAAAGTCCGTCGCCATAGCGGGAGCAGGAGCCCTCGGCGTGAAGGTGGCCGGCGTCATCCGGAACGCCCCCTGGATGGGGTTCGAGATATATGGCTTTTATGACGATTTCGCGGAAAAGCATAGCAGACCGGTGACAGGGTCGGATGCGGAAGTGAAAGGCGACCTGGACCGGATGGTAGAGGATGCGGCCACGGACGGCCGCATAAATATCGTCTACATGACGCTGCCCATGAGGGCCGAGGAGCGGTTGAAAGAAATAGTGGACAAATTGTCCGATACCTCGACTTCGGTCCACCTGGTGCCCGATTTCTTCACCCTGGACCTCCTCAATGCCCGCATGGTGGACATGGACGGGATTCCGACCATCAGCGTCTATGAAAGCCCGTTTCACGGTCCCGGCGGGTGGCTCAAGCGGGTGGAAGATATGCTCCTGAGCGGCCTTATCCTGCTCGGCGCGTTGCCGCTCATGACCGCCATCGCCCTGGGTGTCAAACTTTCGTCTCCCGGACCGGTCTTTTTCACGCAGCGGCGTTACGGCGTGGACGGGAAGGAGATCGGGGTGCTGAAGTTCAGGACCATGACGGTGTGCGAGGACGGCGCCGTTATCCCGCAGGCCAGGAAGAACGACCGGCGGGTAACGGGGTTTGGGGCTTTCCTGCGCAAGACTTCCCTGGACGAGCTTCCCCAGTTCATCAACGTGCTGCAGGGGACGATGTCGATAGTCGGCCCGCGGCCGCACGCGGTGGCCCACAACGAATATTACCGGCGTATCATCCCCCGCTATATGCTGCGGCACAAAGTGAAGCCCGGCATCACCGGGTGGGCGCAGGTCAACGGCTGGCGCGGTGAGACCGACACGGTCGAAAAGATGGCCAGGAGGGTGCAGTTCGACCTGGACTACATGAGGTGTTGGTCTTTTTGGCTCGACGTGAAAATCATATGCAAGACGGTAGCGAAAGGGTTTACGGACAAAAGTGCCTACTAGACCCGAAGGCATGGGCGGCCCGGCATCACGCGCGCCAGGGAGAGGGACCGTCCAGGCACACCATGCGGCAAACCAAGGTCCACGCCGGTAAGGGGACAGGAAGGGCCGGAAGGGAGAGGTGATGGAAGAGCGGCGACAGGACGATGAGATCGACCCTATGGACTACCTGAGGGTAGTGTGGCGCCATAAACGGCTGATAGCGTCGATCATGGCGGTGGGGGTGGTGGGAACGGCCATAGCCTCCCTGATAATGACACCGGTTTACGAGTCGAGGGCCGTGATCGTTCCCGCCGGAATACAGTCCAAAGACCAGGGCGCGGCGTCGGGTTTTCTTGCCATGCAGTTCGGCTTCGCCCCTCCCGTGACCCCCGCCTCGGTGGAAATCGTCAACCTGCTCAAGAGCAATATCTTGCGCGAAAGGCTCATACGCACGCACGATCTCCTGCCGCTTTTCTTCACGAGAAAGCAGATGCGGGGAAAGACGGAGAACCAGTTGCTATGGGACGGCATCAGGTACCTCGAAAAAAGGACGACCGTCAACTTTAATCAAAAAGACAACCTGATCACCCTCTCCTGCCGATACATGGACCCAGGGAAAGCGCGCGACCTGGCGGCCGGCATGCTCGCGGGCCTGAACGATTATAGCGTTCCCCATAATTAATTCTCGATTGGCGTTGCGGCAGAGGCAACTTTCGTCGGATTATCCATCAACTCGCAAAGAGCGTGATCGGCTCTTTCGATCAGGGCGGCTTTGCTCCTGCAGTGGATGTTCGTGAAGTGCTCGGCCTTCATGAGGAGCCATATTCGTTCTATGGGGTTGAAGTCGGGCGAATATGGAGGAAGATAGAGAGGCTCGAAGAAATGCCAGTTGAGCTTCTTCCGTTTATGCCAGGAGGCGTTGTCGAGGATGAGGATATTCCGTTTTCTGGCGGGTGTGATCGATGCCGCCGCTTCATCGAGGAAGACCTGAAAAACCTCCGTGTCGCAATGACTCGCCTCAATGGCGAAGAACTCTCCCATGCGAGGACAGACGGTCCCAACAATGTTTAGCCTGACGTGATCGCCGTTATGGACTACTCGAGGCTTCGATCCTTTGATTGCCCAACTCCGACGCGGTTTCGGCTCGCCGTCAATCCCCGTTTCGTCGCCATACCACAACTCCACATCTTCATCTTCTGCAAGAGTGCGCAACCGGACGAGGAACTTCTCGCGGAGTTCTTCATCCTGCCTGTCCGGCCAGGGCTGAGGCACTTTCAAAACATAGCCCTTTTCATGCAGGAGGCGGCGCACCGTCTCGTACGAACATTCCACCTTATACTTCTCGGCGATATGGCCATGGAAGGCGGTCGCGGTCCAGAAGGTCCTCTGGGCGCGGCCCGGTTCCTCGAACTCTTCGAGGATCTCCTCCTTTTGACTGCCCGAAATAAGAGGAGTCCGCCCCGGTCTCTTTTTGGCGACGAGGCCGTCGACGCCGTACAGGTTGAAGGCTCTGACAATCTTTCTTACTGCGTCGTCAGTCAGTTCGACTATTTTCATAACCTGTTCCCGGGTGGAACCGACGAGGAGCATGATAACGACGAGACATCGCCGATCCGTTTCCTTGTTTCCCGCTTTTCGAGCCGCCTGGAGATCGGCAAGGGATGCGTTCTCGGGATTGGGTGCGAGAGTCTTCTGGGCCACGATCCATAGATAACCATAAATCTAGGGGAATGTCTAGATATAACAACGTCATATGAGAATTATTTATGAGGAATGCTCTA
>PLSJ01000019.1 GCA_003165115.1 Syntrophaceae bacterium
GGGGGTGAAAGTCCCCTCTACAACCTGATGGAGGTGAAGTAGTAGCGAAGCCCAAGGGCGTTGCTGTGAAGCAGGGTCTGAAGGAAGGGTGGAGCAAATCCGCGACCTGACGAACAGAAACCGGATACGAGGCAGGTATGACAGGACGAGGAAGCATAGGGTTCCGAAGTCCATATCCATCAAGTGGCATAGCTGTAGATCCGGCAGGTATGCGGGGAAGGTGGTTGAACTTACCCCGGGAGAACTCCATGGCTGTCCTTTCGAATGCAAGGACTGAGGAAGCCGTGAGGCTTCCTGATCGGCATCCGGAGTGGTCAGCATAGGGCATAGTAGGTCGAATGACCGAAGGCCCGAACGGTAAGGAAGGATAAAGAGGACCTTCTTTCTCATGGGTGAAAAGCAGAAGAAAATCCAGTTGGAATTGGCCTTTATGGCGGAGATGCGGGGTGAAACCCCTAAGCCTGCCCATAAAGGTACTGAATTGCCCGTGGCGGAAAGGGAAACCGAACATCCGGCTCCAGAGCATCTGATGGAAGAAGTATGCGAGAGAGGGAATCTTAAGAAGGCGTACCAACGAGTCAAGAGCAACAAGGGAAGCCCTGGAGTGGACGGCATGACGGTATCAGAGCTTGCCGGCTCTCTCAGGGAAAACTGGGCGGAGATCAAAGAAAGGCTGCTTAAGGGAACATACGTGCCTCAACCGGTAAGAAGCGTCGAAATACCCAAACCCGGAGGAGGCCGCCGTGTGCTCAAAATCCCGACGGTAGTCGACCGATTCATCCAGCAGGCGCTTATGCAGGTGCTCCAAAAGAAGTGGGATAAAGACTTTTCTCCCCAAAGCTACGGTTTTAGGCCGTCACGCTCGGCCCATCAGGCGGTGAAGAAGGCCCGGGAGTACCTTACCGAGGGATACGCCTATGTCGTAGACCTCGACATCGAGAAATTCTTGGAAACCTCTTCATACTGCACTCCTTCTCATGAGGGGTTGGCAAAGAGCCCCTGCTGAATGCCCAACACCCTGATATACAAGCCTTTTCTCTTTCCCGAGCGCACGTGGACCGCCGAGAGCTCTCCCCGCTTTACACGGTGCAACACCGTCTGGCGTGAGACGCCGAGGAGTCTCATGGCATCGACCATCGGTACGTGACCGTCGGGAACTGCCTCGACGAACCGCCCCTTGATCTCCTCACTTATCCGGATACGCCATGGCGCCCCCGGCGTGATCTGTTCACCGGCGATGAAGCCGTCGGCGAGCCAGCGATGGAGGGTGGAGGGGACCATACCGAGGATCTTCGCCGCCTTCGCGATGGTTACGAGCTCACCCTCCGTGGGGTTGCCTCGTGGTTCGAAACGGGGGATCTTCCAGTACCGGCGGAGGTTACCCACCTTGCCTTGAGTGAACCGGTCACCGGTGGCCGTTCTTCTTTCCTGCCGGTTGAGAATGCCGGCGATTATCGCGTCGGGGTAGTGGACCGCGAGGCGGCGCACGAGATCGATGGTCTCCTCATCGGTGCGGACTGTGGGGACGAAGCGGCTCTTCAAGAAGACGTCGACGGTGGAAACGGAGCCTCCCTTCCACCTCATGGCGCAACGGGCAGTAGCGCCGGACATGGTAATGTTCACCTCGTCGAGAAGGGCATGGAGCAGCTCCTTTCTGTCCCTGTCGGTGGTCGTCGGAGCATCCCATACCTTTCTGATATCGGCGCCGAGGCCGTGGATCTTCGTGCGCTCTTCTTCGGTGAGGAGGCCCGGGCGTGCGCCCAGCCTCCGTGCAAGCTCTGCCTCGGCGGCAGAAAGCTGGGCGAGTTTTTTCTCCCACTCGGCCTCGAGGCTCCGGGCGACGAGACGGTTCTCCGGCTCGACGGACTTGTAGCGGCGTTCCGCCCGTTCCGCCTCGTAGCGGGCCTTCTCCGCCTGGAGACGCCACTGGGTGCACGCCGCCTCATGATCGGCTGCGAGGCCGTGCTCGGCGACTAACGAGGCCTCGATGGCGGCGGGGGTGAGGGCGTCGAGGAATGTCCGGGAGACGGCTTCATTGATCCGTACCCCGCTCACCCGCATGCAATAATGTCCCCTCCCGTTGGCAATGTTACTCGCCGCACAGTAGTACCCGGGGGTCGAAAGCCTCCCCTGGTAATAGACTCTCAGGTGACGGCCACACGTGCCACAGGTGGCAAGGCCCTGGAGCAGAGCCGAGCCTTCCCTCACCGCGCCCGGTTTGTGGGGTGTGGGATGAGTGTTCGAGGCGATCCGGCTCTGGTTCATCTCATAGGTCTCCCAGTCGATGTACCCCTTGTGGTGGTCACGGATGAGGACCGCCCATTGCGACCGGGGCACAAGGCGGACGCGCTTTCTCACATGGCCGGCCTCATCGACATAGCGCTCCTGATGTGTTTTACCATAAGTGTAGGCGCCTGCATAGACCGGACTGGTGAGAACCTCGTGAATGGCGGTGTACGTGGGGGTGGCCCATTGGAGAGATGAACGCTGAGAGGGAAAGGACAGGCCTTCGGCGTGGAACCAGAGCCACACCTGCCGGGCGGAGCCCAGCTCCGCGAACTTCTCGAAGACGCACCGGATGGCGTGGGTCACCGCTTCGTCCGGATGGAAGAGGACCTCGCCGTCCTCGTCTCCCCACACGAAGCCGACGGGAAGTCCCCGCCGGAGTTCTCCCCGCGCCGCCTTGTTGCGGATGCCCCCTTCGAGCCTCGCGCGGATCACGTGGAGCTCTGCTTCCGCCATCGTCCCTTTGAGCCCGAGGAGCAGGCGGTCGTTGAACAGGCCGGGGTGGTAGACGCCGTCCTCGTCCCCGATGAGGGTATCGGTGATGCCGCACAGATCGAGCAGCCGGTACCAGTCAGCGTTGTTCCGCGCCACCCTCGATACCTCGAGAGAGAGGATGAGACCGACGTGGCCGAGCGCCACCTCCGTGGTCATCTGGGCGAAACCGTGGCGGTCGGAAGTTCCCGAGCCCGACCGGGCGAGGTCCTCGTCGATCACCTTGACCTGCGATTGAGACCAGCCCAAAGAGAGCGCCCTTTGGGCGAGCTTGTACTGCCGGTCGGTGGACTCCTTGTTGTTCTGGACCTGGGACGCGGTCGACTGCCGGACATACACGTAAGCACTGCGCTCCAGATGGGTGGCCTTGATCTTATCGTTCATCATCGTCCTCCCTGGCTCGAACCGCCTTGCCGATCAGTCTCACCAACAGGTCGATGATCGTTTTTTTCGCCTCGGGGTCGAGGCCTTCCCACACGTCCAGTCGTTCCTTTTCGGGCCAAAGAGACAGTTGCCGTTGCACGTTCTCTCTCCTCCTTTGAAAGGATCTCTCCTGAAGCATTGAATGTGCGGAGAAGAGAGTCAACGACTTTGCGCGCGCGAACGAGATCGGCAACCGCTCCCAAGAGGACCGGCGATTCTTCCGCGCCTTTGGAGGCTTCAAGATCGGTCCAGGCCGCGGGGATGAGTGAGCGGCTGCCGTCGGGGAGCACGAGGGTCAGCTGCAAGACCCCATGCCGGTGAGTATGGCTGTGAACCTCGAGGACCTGTCCCTGCAACGGGTGGTGATCACGGATGATGGTAACCCTCGAAGGGAGACCCTCGAGGTGGGTAGTATGTCGCGTGTTCCTTCGACAACATCGACCATGAGCTTCTGATGAGAACGGTACGGTATCACACCAGGCAGAGGTGGCTCCTTCTCTACATCGAGAGGTGGCTGAAGGCGCCGATGGAACTTGAGGAGGGAAGGCGGGTGGAGAGAACCCGTGGAACTCCTCAAGGCGGTGTTGTCAGCCCAGTGCTGGCGAATCTGTTCATGCACTACGCGTTTGATGCTTGGATGGCGCGAGAGTATCCGGACCTTCCATGGTGCCGGTATGCAGATGATGGATTGGTGCACTGCCGAACGGAAGCCGAAGCTCTTGCTATGAAAGCGGCGCTGGCAAGCCGGCTGGCGGAATGCCAACTAGAAATGCATCCGGAAAAGACCAAGATCGTCTACTGCAAGGACGGGCGACGCAAAGGCAATTATCCGAATACGAAGTTTGACTTCCTCGGATACTGCTTCAGGACAAGGGCAGCCATAAATCGTAATCGCAAATTGTTTACGGGATATGGGCCTCAAGCCAGCGCGTCATCCCTCAAAGCCATGCGGCAGAAAATCCGGGAGCTAAAACTACGCAAACGCACGCATGTGCGATTGACGGATATCGCCCGAGATATCAACCCAATCCTACAGGGTTGGTTGAACTACTATGGCCGGTACTCCCCAGCAGCACTGCATTCGGTGTGGAAGTACGTCAACGCGACATTGATCGCGTGGGCGATGCGTAAGTACAAGCGCTATGCAGGACGCAAAATACAGGCTGGCCAAATGATTGGTTCCATTGCCAACAAGCGGCGCAGACTGTTCGTACATTGGCGTCAAAGCAGTATCGGCGCGTTTGCCTGATGGGAGCGGTGTGAGTCGAGAGACTCACGCACCGTTCTGCGAGAGGCCGAAGGTGCAAGCCCTTCGGCCTACTCCCCTGGAAGTCCCTGGAGGATAATGGCA
>PLSJ01000157.1 GCA_003165115.1 Syntrophaceae bacterium
TATATGGGGTGTTGAAAACGAGACCGTCATAACGGTCGCGTCGGAGCGGGGGGTGGTATCCCGCCCCGTGCGGCCCGAGCGATTCGACGACGTTTCGCCGTGCTCTCTAGACGTACTTGCCGCTGATATAGTCGCCCAGATGCTCTATGGTGGTCCTTTGCTCCTTTACGATGGCTCTCACCACGTCACCGATGGAGACAAGGCCCACGAGCTTCTCGTTATCAAGTACCGGGAGATGTCTCACACGGTTCTTGAGCATGAGCGAGATGCATTCCTCGGCAGTCGCGCCGGGTGCTACGCTGTAAAGTTCTTTTGCCATAATATCTTTCGTTGCGGTTTCTCTCGATGACCTTCCCTCCAGGATCACCTTCCTCGCGTAATCCCTCTCCGAGATGAGCCCTGCCATTTCACCCGCCTCGTTCATCACGACCAGTGCCCCAATCTCCTTTTCCTGCATGATCTGAAGGGCCCTGTAGACCAGGGTATCAGAAGATACCGACCACACATTGCTGCCTTTTCTCTGTAAAATCTGTCTTACCGTCGCATTCATTTGCTTGTACCCCCTTCTTTTGGATTGTGGATACCCCCGCATTCCTCTTCGTCACCGTTGTGCCGGCAGGTCCGCGAAAAACAGTAAAGCCGGACGACTCCCTTTTTACTTCTTCTCAAGCCACTGTTCATCATGATAAACTAACACCTGTATGTAGTTCCTTACAATCAGAATAATACAGTGGCATATAGTTGTCAATATCTTTGTATAAAAAGGTTATTATCCAGCTACCATGCAAGAGGACGGAATTGCAATCTTCACCAGATTGTTCATTATAATGAATTATGGCTACAAGGAAACGGTCTTGCATTCTCGTTATCATCGAGTTTCGGCGAGAGAATTTATCGCAGATACCCGTCCGGTTATTGCTGGATTTCAGGGTTTTGGGTGAAAGGCGATTGTCGACGATATTGCGGCCGGAGGGAATTCAGGCGCATGGCGTGCGACCCGCGCAGCGGGTGCCCCGAGCCCGGCCGCCCTTTATACCATCGGCTCCGGCGGTCCTATCTCCTCCCTCCTGCTTGACGCCTGGAGGATGCGGAAGCCCCAGTCGGAGCGGGAGAAGATGAAGAGGCCGAAAATGATGCCGAAGAGGATGCCGCCGGCCAGCCACTTGTTGTAGCGCGTGTCGAAGTAGATGCGCCCTTCTCCGACGGCGGGCATGGAAGCGGGGGCGATGGGGAGCTCGTACTGGCGGGCGAGTTCTTCGATATTATAGAGTTGTATCACGGGCGTCCGCTCTTTCAGGAACCTGAGGATGACCGAGTCGCCTTTCATCTGCGCGGGCAGTTGGGCGGCGAGGAGACCTGGTTTCATAAGCACTTTGAAGGGCCTCGCCCCCACGGCAGCGCGGCCTCCCCCCACGTTTATGTATACCTTGGGGGGGCCTGTCCTGAAATAAACGGCCATCCTCTCGTCGATGTCTTCCCGGAGAGTCCTGGTCCTGATCAGGGGCAGTCCGTTCCTCTCGACGGCCCGAAGCACGAGCTCACGTCCCTTTTCGGGCATTTCCCTGCCCTGGTCATGCCTGCCGCCAAAGGAGGCCGCCACGGAACGGAACGGGATGAGGCCGCCGGTCTGGAGAAAATGCTCCATGTCGATCCAGAGGAAGTCGGGGTTGTTTGCCCCCCATTGCGACCCGCTCACGGAAGAGATGATGGTCGGTCTGAGGTCGAGCGTCTTGAGGGCGGCGCAGACGGCGATGTTTAGCGCGGGGAAAGAGCCGGAGAAGCTGACCGCGACGGGGTCGTGCTCCTTCACGTTCGCCTGCTGCAGCAGATCGACCACCACGGCCGCCCAGTTGGGGTTGATCGCCGTCTGCTTGGCCTCCAGGTTGCCCGCATCGCTGGTGACGGAAGTAATGAAAGAGCCGATGAGACCCGACTCGGCCGGGTCTGCCTCCTTGTCTATGGGGATGCCGCGCCGGAGCCTCTCGTCCTTGAGGACCTCCATGGCCTCCAGGGCGAGCCTCGCGGCCTGGACTTTCTTCTGGTATTGCGGCTTCTTGTCTTCCGTGCGATAGCGTTCGACGGCGAGGATGCCGGCGAGCGAAAAGAGGGCGATAAGCACAAAGGCGAAGACGGGGGTGCTTTGGGGTCTCCAGTATATCTTTCTCATATGGCGAGCCTCGCGCCGAATATAAGGATGAGGATGAGGCGGACGACCACGGATGCGGTGGTCAGCGAGCAGAACGATTCCACTATGCCCCGTCTATCGAGCCATACGGCGATCAGGCCGGGGATAATGAAACCGACGACCGCGTGTTCACCCCATTGGGCCCCGCCGTGCGCCCGGATGAAATAACTGGCGAGCATGCCCGTGAGGTAGCCTGCCAGTATCATCAGGACCGTCCTGCGTCTGCCGAAGATGATGACGATGGAGCCGAGCGCCCGGACCAGGATGAACGCGGCGAGGCCGGCGAGGAGCGTCGCGACGATCGTCAGGGGCTCCGTGAGATGGAGGGCCAGATAACCGGGGACCACGAGGCCTCCGCCGGCAATCCCTAGGAACTCGGACAAAAGCAGGCTGACGCCCAGACCGATGCCGATAGAAATTGAGAGCAAGTCCATCAGGCGACCTCCTTTTGCGCGGGTGCCTTGGGGGTGCTTCGATTACGGAAAAAACGGGCGAGGCTGAGGCCCTGGCCCTTGGCGTTGCCCATGCCCACGACGATGGCGGACCTTCCCATCCGTTCGAGGATCATCTCAAAAACGTCCGACTCGCTTTCATGCTCCATGACGATCATCGACTTGAGCGGCAAGCCCTCCGATATGGCCGATTTGAGAAAAAGATAGGTGGCCGAGCCGATCAACAGGTAATGGTCGGCGGGCTGCCAGTGCACACATGCGCGGCCGAGCTGCTCGGAGCGCATCGGGCGGTCCGCCCTGCAGTTGAAGATCGCGATCCTTTGCTCCACCGACGGAAACTGTTGAATGGCCATGTTCCAGAGCTGTTCCGAGGATTCGGGATCGTTGGCCGCGAAGGCATTGACGAAATAGATGTCCCGCCCGAAGAACCTGATGCGGGAGACGGTCATCACGCCCGGATCGGGGGGCGCCTTCCACATGCCCCTCAGCGCGGTTTCCCGGTCGATCCCCAGGTCCTCGCAGACGCGCAAGCTCAGGGCGACGTTCTCCTTGTGCTCCACGTAGGAGAACTCTCCCATTTCTTCGTCGGTGACGGCGGCGACGTCTTGCGGTCCCACCTTCACGAGTATCGTCCCCCGGTCCAGGGCGGCTTTTTCAAAGACGTTCACGTGTCTTCTCTCGGCCGTAAAAAGCTTTGCCCCTATGGGGGTGGTTCCCGCCAGGGCGTCCGCCACGCCTTCTTCCGTCGGGCCCATCACGTCGAGGTGGTCGGCGCGGGCGTTCGTGATGACGCCGTGGGTGGACCGCAGGAAGCGTGACTCGCTGAGCCACTGGAGATGGGGCTGCAAGGCCATGCATTCGACCACGATAGCGCGCGCGTTGTAGTTCGCCGCGGTCGAGATAATGCGCACCTGCTCGATGACGTTCGCCCCCGCCGGCCGGAATACGGGATACTCCGATGCATCGGGGAGGATCATCCGGGCAAGGGTGCCCGTCGTCTTCGCGCACGTCGTGATGCCGCCCTCGCGCAGACCCCCCGCGATGAGCCGCGTCACGCTGGACTTGCCCCTCGTCCCGTTCACGTGGATGCGGATGGGGATGCGGCCGAGGTGGCGCCGGTGGAGCACGGCCTCCAGGATGCCCAACAGCACGAGGATGATAAAGACGAGAAGGAATATGCCGGTCTCCACGTCTGCGCCCCTTTCTTTTTTCCCTGGATTTATACGTTGCGTATGCCTGCTACGTAAATATAAGTCACGGGGGCGGGAGCGGCAATTAATAGAGACAGGGACGGCGAAAATCCGCGGGCGTCCCATGTGCGGGTTCTTGCGGTGCCGCCCCCTTCAGGCAGGGGCGGCACACCGGCGATTTACTTGCTGTCTCTGGCCATTTTGCAGATGTCGAGATAAAGTACTTCATCGGGTGAATCGGTGTAAATGCGGGTCCAGGGGGAGACCACCTTGAATACCTTGGTTTTGCCGTCCCAGTAGACGCCCTCGACTTCCAGGGACCGATATCTCGCGTCGTCGCAGTCTATCTCGTCAAAGGAGATGATCTCTTTTTGTGGCGAGTTTATGGGGAATGTCCTTCTTCGCCAGGTGTGGACGAGGGTCTTCGACGGGAAGGTGACTGTCGCCTTTTCGTAATAATAGTCCACGCCGTTCCGGTCCGAAGCATAGCTCTCCCATTTCCGTTCCTGTCCCTCTTTGCCTGCTTCCGCCGTGGCTCCTGGGGACGCCGTCTCGACCGCCTTGGGAGCCGCGGCCGCGGGCCCTGGTTCCTTATTCGCTTTGCCCGACCGGACCAGGCTGCATGCGACCGTCAAGAGCGCAAGACAGCATATGAGAGAGAGCGATAGCCATGTTTTTCGATTCATCGTGCACCTCCTGGTCAGTAGTTTGTAACAAAATCCCGTTGAAAGTAAACGAAATAATAAGCCGGGAAATACTTGTTCCCATATTTCGCACTTTTTCATAACCCATAATTAGCATTTTCAGCTTCGTGTCATGGCTCTCCTACGGGAAGAGGTCCATGACTATCATTCTATCAAGATAGCTACGTAAGTCAACAAATGTATTGACAGACATACTTCATGATGCTACATTGTGACATGGAGGTGAACTATGGAACTTACCAAATGGGCAAAGCTGCAGGAAGAGCTGCTGAAGGCACAGCTTGGTGTTATTCGCGGGTATCTCAGGAGTGAGGAGCCCAGCGGGCGCGAAAGGAAGGCCCCTCAACGTAAGTCACAGATGAGTATTGTTACAGACATACTCTCATCGGCCAGCGCACCGCTGCATGTGACAGAGATCATGCGCCAGGCACAAGAGCAGTACGGCGTGAGCTTGGACAGGGAGTCGGTCGTCTCGGCCCTCACGAAAAAGGTAAGGAAGGGTGTTGCCTTTGTCCGCACGGGCCCCAATGTCTTCGGGCTTAAGGGTCGATGAACATGGAATCCGGTTTCACCCCGGCCCATCTGCCCATCGTAAAGGAGTATGCGTCCCGCATGGAGCTCGTGAAGATCGTGGACGAGGCGCTCTCCTGCGGCATGAAGGTGAGTCCAGGGACGATCCTTCTCGGGCTCGTCATGAATGTCCTCTCGGGGAGATCGCCCCTTTACCGGGTAGAGGAGTTCTTCCGTCCCCGGGACGTCGCGCTCCTACTCGGACCGGACATCACCGCGGAGATGCTCAATGACGACGCCATCGGTCGGGTGCTCGACCGTATTTACGAGTACGGGACGTGGAAGATCTTCTCCGAGGTGTGCGTGCAGTCATTCCGCAGCTTCGGCGTCGATTGCTCCGTGGTCCATCATGACACCACCTCGGTGAGCGTGTGGGGAGAATACAAGCCTGCACCCGATGATCCCCTTCGCATTGCCCACGGGTTCAGCAAAGACAAGCGGCCCGATCTCAAGCAGTTCGTGCTCTCTCTTCTCTGCGTGGAGGGGAATCTTCCTTTCCACGGAGGAGTGCTCTCAGGCAACGCGCCCGACAAGAAGACCAACGGAACCGTCCTTGCCGAACTTCCCCGGATCATGGCGAGTCATGGAGAAAAGGACTTCATCTACGTCGCCGACTCCGCGCTGGCAACGGAGGAGAACCTCTCCCTCATGGGGGGAAACATCCGCTTCATCACACGGCTGCCGGCCAACTTCAAGGCGTGCGGCCTGCTCATACGCGAAGCCGTCGCTTCCGGCTCCTGGGTAGATGTGGGACAACTGTCCCATAGGACGGTGAAGGGAACGGAAGTCTGCGCCGGTTACCGTCTTCACGAAACACGGGTCGACCTCTACGGAAGGACGTACCGGGCACTGGTGGTCCACTCCGATGCCCATGACAGGCGCAGGCAGAAGCGCATCGACAGACTGATCGAGAAAGACGCCCTCGCGGTGGAGGAGAGGGCCAGGAGCCTCAGCTGCAAGGAGTTCTTCTGCCTCCCCGACGCCCAGGCCGCGGTGGAGGCCCTCAAAGGCGGTGATTTGCACGAAGTCTCATGTTCTGTTGCGATCCGCCCAACGTACGGCCGGGGGCGGCCGAGCAAAAGCCGTATGCGCCCTGTAAAGGACATCCGCTTCTGGATAGTCACGAAGGTTAAGCAGAATAAGGAGGCCGTCGAGAAGCTGCGCGAGGAGGCCGGTTGTTTTGTCCTTCTCACCAGCGTGCCGATGGAAGAGAAGAAAGGAGCCGATCTTCTGAGGATCTACAAAGAGCAGGACGGGATCGAGAGGAATTTTGCCTTTTTGAAGGATCCTCTCGTCGCCAACGACGTGTTCCTCAAAACGCCTCGACGTATTGAGGCCATGGGGCTCGTCCTCGTGCTCTCGCTTTTACTCTGGCGCCTCATGGAGCGAGCAATGAGACGAAAAGCGAAGGAAGAACACCTCAGGCTGCAGGGCTGGAACAACGCCGCTACGCTCAGACCCACCTCTTTCATGATGGCGTCAAAGTTCTCGCCCGTCTTCGTCGGTCTGAAGGGCGGCAGGCGTTTTCTCCTCGCCCCGCTCGACAAGGTGCAGCTTGCCTATCTGACCGCTCTGGACGTTCATCCCTCCATCTTCACGGAGATCGCTCCCGTGGATGGAGGGGTTCGTACCAGAGGTCCGTCATGATGTGCCAAAAAATGCCCTCGTGCGGGCGCGGGAAAGTGCGAAATATGGGCTGCGTAAATTAGAAAGCCGTCAATAGGTCGTGTCTTTCCGGCAAGCCTGC
>PLSJ01000294.1 GCA_003165115.1 Syntrophaceae bacterium
GAAGCTCATCGCGATCGACGAGATGCGCCATGCGGAGATGCTCGCGGACAGGATCGAGGAGCTCGGCGGACAGCCGACCAGCGAGCTGGCGGCAGCGGTCGAAAAAGGCCAGGGGGTGGAAGCTGTCTTTCCCTTCGACAGAGAGCTCGAGGACGAAGCGATGGCATCCTACAACCGGTTCATCGAGGTGTGCAGGGAAAACGGCGACAGCACGAGCGTAAAGCTCATCGAAACCATCAACGACGAAGAGCAGATCCACTACAATTACTTCGACAACGTGGCCGACCACCTGTCGAAGCTCGGCCAGGTGTACCTTGCCCGGATCGCGGGCACACCGTCGAGCACGGGCCTGAACACGCAGGGTTTTGTCGCGAGGCTCGGAGCCACGCCCGCCGCCGTGCCCGGCGCGTGACCAAGACAAGAAGAATATAGACTACTTGTCCGATCTTTCGAAGCCTTCTTCCACATAGAAACCGACGGCGTAGAATCCGTCCAGTTCCTTGGCGTATTCATAAGGGTTTCTGTCCTCAGGGATCGTATGGAGCGTTGCCCCCTTCGGCACCGGCATATCGAGCAGAGGCACGTCGGCTTCCTTGACCCCGGTTATCACTACCCCCACCGGGGGGCGGCTCTCCTGCAAAGGAATCATGTAAGCTTTGCCCCGGCGGTCGTACCACCCCAGGAGCTGAATGTGCTTCCAGTCCGTTTTTATCATGCTTTATTATAACAGGTAAGAGGGGAAGTGAAAACCACCCCTTTCGGGCAGGACGCAATCTTCGGCCCTCCCGCATCGGTTACATCGCGAACCGCACAGACCCCGCCTTAGCTTTCCGCTTCCGGCTACTTGTCGCCTGCCTCGATCTTCCTGATCCGCTCCTGCACTTCCTGCAGCATATGGCCGTGCAGGGTGAGCTTCAGGCCGCAAAAAGGGCATTCGAGGTGCGCCCCCTCGATCATCTCCTCGACGGGGTAATCTTTCTTCCTCCCGCAAATGGGGCACCCAAAATCCAATTTCCGGGGCTCGGCGACCCCTCCGCCGGCACAGCCGCCGGAGCCACCCCCCTCACAGGAACCACATTTCGCCGTCATCATCCCTCCTTCCCGCGACCGGTCCGGCAGTACAATTTGCCCACTTCCATAAACGCCGCGCGGGACCGTTCTATCACGCTCATCTCGGTACAATAGGCAATCCTGAAATACCCGCGTCTCCCGAAGCCCACCCCCGGCACCGCCAGGATGTGGTGGCGCTGCAATATCCTGATGAACTCGATATCGTCCTCGATGGGCGATTTCGGGAAAATATAGAAGGTGCCCTCGGGCAGAGCGACGTCGAACCCCGCCTCTACAAGGATTTTGTAAATGGCGTCCCGTTTGTGCCGGTAACCCGACACATCCACGCTATTCTTCTGGAACTTGCCCACAAGCCGCTGCATGAGGGCGGGGGCATTGATGAAGCCGAGTATCCTGTTGGCGAAGATCATGGCGTCGATCATCGGCCTCTCATCGCTGATCCGGGGCGATATGGCGATGTAGCCGATGCGCTCGCCCGCCAGGCCCAGGTCCTTCGAATGGGAATAGACCGCCACGGTGTCTTCATAGAGGTTGAAGACGTCCGGCAGGGGCGTGTCGGCATACATCAGCTTCCGGTAGGCTTCATCGGAGATAAGGAAGATGCGCTGCCCCTCCTGCTTCTTCCGGGCGAGCAGCGCGGCAAGCTCTCTCAGCTCGTCTTCACGGTAAACCGCGCCCGTCGGGTTATTGGGCGAGTTGATGAGGATCGCCTTCGTCCTCGAAGTAATGGCCTCTTCGATGGCTTTTATGTCCAGGTGGAAGTCTTCCTTCGTCTCCACCAGCTTCATGACGCCGCCGTGATTCCCTATATAGAAGACAA
The DNA here is from genome assembly GCA_003165115.1 of Syntrophaceae bacterium. GTDB lineage: Bacteria > Desulfobacterota > Syntrophorhabdia > Syntrophorhabdales > WCHB1-27 > BOG-1155. The sequence goes on from PLSJ01000294.1 coordinate 1,892, forward strand.
ACTCGACGAAGAAGGGCGACATGACCAGCACTTCATCGCCGGGATCGAGCAGCGTCTTCATGACCACGTTGATCCCCCCGGCGGAGCCCACGGTCATGATGATGTGTTCCCCCGTGAAGGGCAGGTGCGATTTTTCCTTGTGAAAGCCCGCGATCTGTTCACGCACGTCGCTGTACCCGCTGTTCGTCATATAGCGGTGCATGCCCAGCGTCTCCTGCGCGAGCATGTCGCGCAACTCTTTCTTCAGCTCCTTTGGAGGCTCCTCGATAGGATTTCCGAGGGTGAAATCGAAAAGGCTCTCCGGACCATAGAGGCCCTTCAGCCTTTCGCCTTCCTCGAACATTGCCCTGATCCAGGACGAGTTCTCCATCAACTGTGTAATCCTGTTCGATATAGTCAATTCCCTCTCCTCCCTATGTATCGTTTCCCCGCCCTCAGGAACCCCGGTCTGGCCTTCTTTATGGTCTCCATCGGCACGCAGTAGGCAATCCGGAAGTAGCCCTCCTTTCCGAAGCCCCGTCCCGGGACCACGAGGATCCTCTCCTCCTCCTGCATCTTGAAGACGAACTCGATCTCATCGGGGAGGGGCGACCGCGGGAACATGTAGAAGGCGCCCGTCGGCTTCACGCACTCGAACCCCGCTTCCATCAGGGTATCATAGAGGAAATCCCTTTTTTGCCGGTAGTCGTCGATGCTCACCGAATTCCCCTGGAACGGGCCGACCGCCCTCTGGAAGAGCGCTGGGGCGTTCACGAAGCCCAAGGCCCTGATCGCGATCATAAGGCCCGAGACCAGAAGCGGTGTTTCGGCAATATGCGGGGAAATAGCCACATACCCGATCCTTTCGCCCGCCAGCGCGAGGTCCTTCGAGTGTGAGGTCACCGCGATGACGAGGTCATAGAGGCCGAAAATGTCAGGGAGGGGCACGTCGGAGTAGACCAGCTTCCTGTACGCCTCGTCGGCAAGTATGTAGATCTCCCTCCCTTTCCGCCTTTCCCTGTAGAGGAGGTCCGCCAGCTCTTTCAGGGTTTCCTCGCTGTAGACGACCCCCGTGGGGTTGTTGGGGCTGTTGATCAGTATGGCCTTTGTCTTCGCCGTGATCGCAGCCTCGATGCTTCCCACGTCGAGCTGGAAGTCTTCCCTGGTATCGACTACCTTCGGGATACCCCCGAAGTTCTGGATGTAGTTCTTGAATTCCCAGAAGAAGGGGCCGGGCAGGATCACCTCGTCGCCCCTGTTGAGCATCGCCTTGAAGAGGATATTGAGACCACCCGCGCACCCTACCGTCATAAAGACATGCAGGGCCGTGAACGGAAGACCGCACCGTTTCGACAGGTACGCGGCGACCTCTTCCCTCACCGGCTCGTACCCATTGTTCGGCATATAGCGATGCATGCCGCACGCAGGATCGTCAAGCAGCTCGATAAGCCGGGTCTTCAGGCTCAAAGGGGGCTCTATATCCGGGTTCCCCAGCGAAAAATCATAGACGTTCTCCACGCCGTATTCCTTCTTCATCCGGATCCCGGCCTCAAACATCTTCCTCGTCCATCCTTCCTGGTCCATTACGAGCTTTTTGATCTTGTTCGAGAGAATCACGTCTATCCTCCATAAAAAAAGGGGCCGCGGAATCTCCACGGCCCCAAAGAACTTTCAAGGCCATGGGGCTTCCTGCACCCATGGCCCTTTATGCTCCGCTTCAGAGCACCAAGGTACACAGGTGCGGACTAAAAAAGTAAAAATAAGAGTAAGAATAAGCCTTCCCGCAGTTCATAGTCGATATTGTACGCGGATTCCTTTCCCATGTCAAGGGGAATTCACCAGGGCAAACGCATTTGGACTATACCCCGTCACTGGACGGAACCTTCAAGTATCTTGCCGAGATAGTCCATATCCCACCCGGCCCTGAGACGTTTGGTCTTGATGCTCCTTCTTTTTGAGTTCTCTTGTCTCAAGAG
>PLSJ01000170.1 GCA_003165115.1 Syntrophaceae bacterium
CATGGTGGCCGCGTGGATGAGGGCGCTCACCGGCGTGGGACCCGCCATGGCGTCGGGCAGCCAGGTCTGGAGCGGGAACTGGGCCGATTTCCCGACCGCGCCGCCGAGGAGCAGGGCCGCCGCCGCGGACGCGGCAACCGATCCGGGGGCCCACAACCGGGGCGCCCGCAGCGCGATCTCCTGTATCTGCAGCGTGCCGATGCCGGAGGCGATCAGGAAAAGGGCGATGATGAGACTGGTGTCCCCGATGCGGGTCACGATGAATGCCTTGATCGCCGCGCGGCTGTTCGCCGCATCCCGGTACCAGAAGCCGATGAGGAGGTAGGAGCACAGGCCCACCCCTTCCCATCCGAGATAAAGCAGGAGCAGGTTATCCGCGAGCACGAGGGTGAGCATCGCGCCGACGAAGAGGTTCATGTAGGCGAAGAAGCGGCTATAGCCCTCCTCCCCTTTCATAGAGCTTATAGAGTAAAGGTGGATCAGGAAGGCGACGACGGTGATGACCACGACCATCACGCACGAGAGGCCGTCGAGGTAGAAACCGATACCGGGCGCGAGGCCGCCCGCGGCAAACCAGGTCCAGAGGGTCTTCGAATAGCTGATGCGGCCCGGAGAGGCAGGGATAAAACCGGCCAGCAGCACGAGGGCGGTGAGCATCGAAAGGCCGACGGAGCCGCAGGCCACGGCTGCGACGCCACCTGCCTTCAGCCTTTTGCCAAGGAGCGCCAGGACCAGAAAGCCTGCCAGGGGCAGGACCGGTATGAGCCACATCATCTCGGGCACGTCAACCTCTCAGGGAGCGCGCTTTATCTATGTCGACGTTTCTCTGCCAGTGATAGAGCCAAAGCACCAGGGCGAGACCTATGGAGACCTCGGCGGCCGCCACCCCCAGCACGAAAAGGAACATCACCTGGCCGTCCGGCGCGGCAAAGCGGGCGCCGGCGACAACAAAGGCGATCCCGGCCGCGTTAAGCATGATCTCCAGGGAAAGGAGGATGAAGACCGCGTCCCTGCGCGCGAGGACACCCGCGAGGCCGAGGAAAAAGAGGACGCCCGCGAATATCATGCCGTGCTCGAAAGGGATATGGCCGCTCATCTCCGCCCTCCGCCCCTCACCCTGACCCTCTCACCCAAGGGGAGAGGGTCAGGGTGAGGGGGATTTGCCGTTTCTCCCGTTCCCAGGCGGTAGGCCAGGTGAAAAGCGCCTATAAGACCCACCAGCAACAGCATCGAGACCAGCTCCACCCCCAGGAGGTAGGGGCCGAGCAGGGAGGCGCCCACCTGAGCCGGTGTCACCTCGCTTAACCCCGTGGGTGCGCCCGTCGCGCCGGTCATGACGTACAAAAGCTCGGCCAGGAGGACGGCGGTCAGGATTGCCGGGCCGATCCAGGCGGAGACGGTGAGCCTTATGCGTTCCTGCACCGGCGTGCGCGCACCCGTGCCCAGGATCATCACCACGAAGACAAAGAGCACCATGATCGCGCCGGCGTAGATTATCACCTCCATGGCCGCGGCAAAGGGGGCGCCCAAAAGGAGCAGGATGAGCGCCGCCGCCAGCAGGGAGACCACGAAATAGAGGAGTGCATGGATGGCGTTGACGCGCGTGACCACCATAAAGGTGGCGACGATCGCAACAGCGGCGGCGGTATAAAATGCAAATGTCATCGTGTCATGCCTCCCCGATCTTCGTTGAGGCCGGAGCGATTTTTGATGCATGGCGCGAAGCCGGGGTGTCGTCCGGGCCGGAGTGTACTCCTTGTACATGAGGACCCGGACACGCCCCGGCGANNTCCTTATATCCACGGGCGGCTCGTCCTCGATGCCTTCCCCGGTCTTTTTGCCCTCGGTTGCCACGCCCGAGACGTGGTAGAAATCGTAGTCGTGGTATTTGCCTGGTCCGCTTATGAGCAGGTCCTCCTTTTCGTAGACAAGACTGTGGCGCTTCCACTCGCCCATCTCGAAGTCTGGGGTAAGCTGGATCGCGTAGGTCGGGCAGGCATCCTCGCAAAACCCACAGAAGATGCAGCGGGAAAAGTTGATGCGGAAAAACTCGGCATAGCGCCTTCCCGACGGTCCTTCCGCGGCTTGCATGGCTATGCAGTCTACGGGGCATGCCGCCGCGCACAGGTAGCACGCGACACACCGCTCCTTTCCTTCGGGGTCTCGGGTGAGGACGATGCGCCCTCTCCAGCGCGCAGGCAGACGCGGCCTGACCTCCGGATAGAGCACCGTCCTGCGCGGAAAAAACGCGTGCAGGAAGACCTTCCAGAGTGTGAGTACGATGCTCCACATAGGCTACCTCACGGAAAGAATGCGAGCATTACAGCTCCCGTCGCGAGCAGGTTCACGAGCGCCAGGGGCAGCAGCACCTTCCAGGCGAACGCCATAAGCCGGTCATACCTCGGCCTCGGCAGCGCCGCCCGCATAAGGATGAACAGACAGATAAAGGCGAACGTCTTCAGGCCGAACCAGACGATGCCGGGAAGCACGGGACCCCTCCAGCCGCCGAAGAAGAGGAGTGTGATAAAGGCCGAGATCAGCGCGACCCCCATGTACTCGCCCACGAAAAACATGCCGAACTTGAGTGAGGAATATTCCGTGTGATATCCCGCCACAAGCTCGCTTTCGGCCTCGGGCAGGTCGAAAGGCAGGCGCCTTGTCTCCGCGACGCCCGCGATCAGGAAGGTGACGAAGCCTATGAACTGCGGGATAACGAACCAGACGCGGCTTTGGGCCTGCACGATAGCCGACAGGTCGTAGGAACCCGCGAGCATGACTACCCCCATGAGGGAAAGCCCCATGAAGACCTCGTAGCTGAGCATCTGGGCGACACCGCGCAGGCTCCCGAGGAGCGCATATTTGTTGCCCGACGACCAACCTGCCAGGGCCACGCTGTAGACGCCCAGGGACGAGAAGGCGAGAAAGAAGAGGACGCCCATGTTGAGGTCGACCACCACGATATGGCGCGTGAACGGCACGATCGCGAAGGACATGAGGGCGGTGACGATGATGATGGCAGGGGCGATGACGAATACGGGCTTGTCGGAAAAGGGCGGTATCCAATCCTCCTTGAAGAAGATCTTGATCATGTCGGCGAGCACCTGGGCCAGGCCGAAGGGACCCACCCGGTTGGGTCCGTAGCGGTCCTGCCACAGGCCGAGGAGCCTCCGTTCGAGCCATATGAGGCCGGCCGCGGTCGCCAGCACGGCGATAAGCACGGCGGCTATGATAACGAGGGGGACGAGGATCTGCTTCATGGGACCGCCTTTTCCACCCGCCCGAAGGCGCACGCGGCGAGCACTGGCGCTCCGGGCACGCCGCAAGGGACTGCCGCGACGCCGGAGGCCAACTCGGAAACCGTCCTTGCGGAAAGCCTGTAGGACCGCCCGCCGACAGCGAGCAGGGCCGCGTCCCCGTCGATAAGGTCCGCCTCCGCCATGTCGTGCGGCGACATGGCGAGATAGGGCTTCGGTGCGCGCTCTGAGACCCCTGGGGTCAGCATGCTCAGCTCGTCGGACCCGAACACGTGGAAGAAAGGGACGACGAGCAGGAGGCCTGGTTCGGCCGAAAACGCCTCCGGTATGTCTTCAAAATAGGGCGTATCCTGCTTTTGGGCGGGTTCGATCAACCTTATTCCGGGGTCGCCGCCAATCATCGGGCCTCCGATTACGGCCTGGAACTTGTTGACGGACTGGACGGAATTCCAGCCGGGCGCCCAGAAGCGGGGCGTCAGGGCCGAAGGCGGCCTCCCGCCGTACCCTTCCATGGAAAAGGTGAAGGGCGCGTCCGCGTCCTGCGGCGGCGGAGGTTCGTGGACGGTCTCGGCCGCATGCACCGCCGTCCTTCCACTGGAGCGCTGGTGCTCCCGGGCTATCTTCATGCCCGCCATCCGGAACGCCGCCCCAGGCGCGGCGTTGGCCACGGGTCCGAGCAGGGGATGAGCCCGTGCCATGGACGCGATGAGGGCGTCGAGGTTGTGCCAGGTCTGAGCTTCGGGATGGCCCTGCAGCGTCATGACATCCCTCAGCCATCGCCATGCGGGCCGGACCTTTCCGCCTGCCGGGAATACCTGAAAATAACGCTGTGCCCGCCCTTCGTTGTTGACGAACGTCCCGTCACTTTCCGCGAATGTCGCCGCGGGCAGCACCATGTCCGCCCCCAGGCCGGTCCGGTGAAACAGGTGGTCTATCGAGACCACGTGGAGGAAGGCGCGGAAGAAGTCGTCCGCTTCGTCGATCTCAAGCCGCCGGTAGAGGTCATTTTCGAGGACAATGGCCACATCCGCCCCGGCTTGCGCGTCCTCGTATGCCTCATCCAGTCCGCGAGCGGACAAAAGCCCCAGGCCGAGGCTGTTGCACTCCGGCATCACAAGACAGAGGGAGGCGTGCTTGCCTTTGGCGCATAACGCCCGCGCGATATTTGCCGCCGCCTTGAGCACGGCATCATCGCGGCAGCCCAGTCCTGAGACGACGAGCGGCCTTTCGGCCTGCTCCAGGGCGGAGGCGACCGCGCGTACGGCCGATGCGGCGTCTTCGGGCAGACCGTCGACGGGCGGGGCCGACCTGTCGATCTCGTGGGCTATGGCGAAGCCGATGCGGCCGATATCCGCGGGGGGCAGCGACAAGGAAGCGGTGGCGTGGGGGGCGAGGCCGGTCGCGCCCGTGGTGATGACGAACAGCGGGCTCGACTCATGGCCTGCCGCCACCCTTACCGCCCTGTCATCCCAATAGCCGATCCCGGTCTTGCCCGCAACCTCCACCTGCTTTTGGCGCAAGCTCCGGAGCACCTGCAAGTGGAGCATGGGGGCCGTGTTCCCTATGTCCTCTCCCAGGACGAGCACGGCGTCGCAGGCCGCGACGTCACCCAAAGTGGGGATAAGGGCGGGGCTTTTCTTCATGATGTCCATGGCCAGCGTGACGAGGCGCTGCTCGGGGCCGGAAACGCCCGCATAGAACCTGTCCGGACCGACAAGCGTCAGAAGGGCGAAATTCGCTTCCAGCGACGCCCTTGGTGAACCGATGCCGATCACGTGATGGTGCGAGGCGAGCAGTTCACTAAGACGCATGACCGCGTCGTCTCCGCTCATAGGCTCAAGCCGGGCCTCCCTGCTGCCCCTTAACCGGGCCTCGCGGACCCTCCTGTCGCTGTTCACGAACTCATAGCCGTACCTGCCCCTGTCACAGAGGAAATAGCCGTTTACCTCGCCGTTGTACCTGTTCCGTATCCTCCGGAGAGTCCCGTACCGCTCGCCCGGAATGGTGTTGCATCCAAGGCTGCAATGGAGGCAGACGGACGGGGCCGTCCGCAGGTCCCACGGTCGTGTATAGTGTGTTGCGAAGGTCTTGTCGGTAAAGACGCCGGTGGGACAGACCTCGACGAGGTTGCCCGCGAAGGCGCTTTCCAGCGTGCCGTCCGTGGCGCGCCCGAAATACACGTGGTTGCCGGAGGCAAACACACCGAGGTCGTTTGCCCGCGCATAGTCGTTGTAGAACCGCACGCACCGGTAACATGCGATACAGCGGTTCATCTCGTGGGCGACGAAAGGTCCGAGGTCCTGGCTCCGGTGCGTTCTTTTCCTGAAGCGGTACCTGCGATACGCGTGGCCCGTCATCACCGTCATATCCTGAAGGTGACACTCGCCTCCTTCGTCGCATACGGGGCAGTCGTGGGGGTGGTTGGTCATGAGCCACTCGATCACACCGGCGCGGAACCGCCTCGCCTCGGGGTCGTCGATCGACAGGCGCATCCCGTCGTGCACGGGCGTCATGCAGGCCATCACGATGCTGCCCCGCGTGTCATGCTCGTCCTTGAACTGCTTTACGGCGCACTGCCTGCACGCGCCCACGGAATGCATGGCCGGGTGCCAGCAGAAGTAGGGGAGGTCGAAACCGAGGGTCAGGCAGGTGCGGAGCAGGTTCTCGCCCGCCTTCACTTCGTAGGGTTTGTTCTCTATGTAGATCGTTGCTTGTAGGGGCATGCCTTTTCCTCTATGTGGCGCTCGAACGCGCTCCTGAAGAACTTAAGCGCGCTTTGCAACGGCTCGACAGCGCCGGGCGCCAGGGCGCAGTACGTATGGTGCATCTTGAGGAGCCACGTATGCTCCTCCAGCACGTCCAGGTCTTCACGCCGCCCCCGGCCCTCTTCGATGTCGCTTAAGAGCCGGCTGATCCACGGCAGGCCGTCGCGGCAGGGCGTGCACCAGCCGCAGGATTCGCGGGCGAAAAACCGCTCCAGGTTATGGACCGCGCCCACGGGACAGGTCGTCTGGTCGAGGACTATCATGGTGCCCGTGCCGAGGCGGCTCCCCGCCTGCTTTTCCATGACGTCGAAGGCCATGGGGGTGTCGAAGTGCTCGGGCAGCACGAACTCCGTCGAGCCTCCGCCGGGGATTACCGATGCCGCGGTGTAGCCTTCCTTCATGCCCCCCGCGTGTTCCTCTATAAGCTCCCGGATGGTCGTGCCCATGGGCAGCTCCCAGAAACCGGGCCTTTTCACTCTTCCGGCCACCGTGTATATCTTCGTGCCCCCGTCTTCCGTCAGGCTCAGGCGCTTGTACCAGTCTGTTCCATTCCTCACGATGTGGGGGACATTCGCGAGGGTCTCCACGTTGTTGACGACCGTCGGCTTACCCCAGAGGCCGCATAACGCCGGAAAAGGCGGCTTCGCCCTCGGAATGGCGCGCTTCCCTTCCAGGGCGTTCAGCAGGGCGGTCTCCTCGCCGCAGATGTAGCGTCCCGCGCTCGTGTGGAGATGGATGTCGAGACCGAACCGCGACCCCGCGATTGCCCGGCCCAGGTACCCGGCCGCATATGCTTCGGCGAGGGCGGCGGCCAGGTTTGCGCCGGCCCGGCCGTACTCCCATCTCAGAAAAATATATGCCGTATCGGCCTCGATGGCATAGCTGCTTATGATCGCGCCCTCGATCAGTTGATGGGGGTTCCGTTCCATGAGCAGCCGGTCCTTGAAGGCCATCGGCTCCATCTCGTCCGCGTTCGCCACGAGGAACTTCGGGTGGGGGGCCTTATCCCCCAGGGGGACGAAGCTCCACTTCAGTCCCGTGGAGAAACCCGCCC
>PLSJ01000501.1 GCA_003165115.1 Syntrophaceae bacterium
TCTCGGCAAGATACTTGAAGGTTCCATCCAATGACGGGGCATAGTCCAAATGCGTTTGCCCTGGGCTTCAGTGTGGTCTGGTTGACGGGGATACCCCAGGCGTTCTATATTAGACAAGGAACCTCCTTGTATGGAGGTTTTCCCACCGCGCAGCCACGGAACTGCCCCGCCAAGAGCTTCCGTGGCTTTTTATTTTATGTTGTCTCAGGTTTGATTCTTCTACCATTCTTCTACCGGGACACCTGAAAATGTCCTGTAGAATGGTAGAAATGGGATGCTACTGAACGGGCTTAAACCCTTTATTTATGCGCGTAGCTGTCATCTGCTACCGACTGCTACACCCGCTTAAAGTGGCTCATAACCCGAAGGTCTCAGGTTCAAATCCTGACCCCGCAATTTAGAATTGACGGGGGTTTCCGGGTTTTCCGGGGACCCTTTTTTATCGCCCACTTGTCCCGTTTTTCTACCGGATGCGTTTGCTCTGTCGAATCATTTTTATGTTATTTCCATGGCCTTGCTGCGGTTAATTATCAAGTCGCCCTTTGGACAGATTTTGAAGGGAATTCGAGAAAATGCCACCCGGGTAGAGTTCATCGGACTGAATCCGCAGAACTACAAGCTGGCCGCATTCATCATTGCCGGTTTTTCGGAGGATTGGCCGGGATTCTGTTTGCGCCCTATGCCGGCACCGTTGCGCCGGACATCGCCCATTGGTCCAACTCCACGGAGCCGTTATTTATGACGGTAGCCGGTGGTCTGGGACAGTTTTGGGGACCTGCCGTCGGCACCGCCGTTTATATGATGCTCAAAAATCTCTTCACATCTTCGACGCACCATTGGATGCTCATTCTGGGATCCATCCTGGTCTTCATCGTCCTGGCGGTGCCGGGCGGCATCACGGGGTTCTTTATGAACAACATGGGCTTTCTTTGGAGATCGAGGGGGCGGAGCCCGGAAAGCCGGCAAAATAGTCACCGACTCACTCATGGGTCGGGAGAGTAGGTCGTCATGAACCTTCTTGAACTGAGGCACGTCACTAAGTCCTTCGGCAATCTCCGCGCCGTCAACGATCTCAGCTTCGAAATCGAAGAGGGGAAAATCACGGCTATCATAGGGCCAAATGGTGCGGGAAAGACAACGGTTTTTAATCTCATCACTGCATGGCACAAAGCCACCTCGGGACAAATCATCTTTAAGGGAGAAGACATCACCCGGCTGCGAACTTATGAGATCTTGAAGAAAGGTATTGGGAGATCCTTTCAGATTATCAATATTTTCAAGAACCTCACTGTCTTCGAGAACGTCAGGATGGGGGTCCTGGCGAGGGCCGGCAAGGGTATGAACTTCCTCAGGTCTGTTGACAATCAATCCTTCTCCGCAATCAGGGAAAAGACAACCGAACTAATTGAAACAGTGGGACTTCAGCAATGGGCGAACACGACCGCCACGGTCTTGTCCCATGGCGACCAAAAAGCTTTGGAGATCGCCATCGCCCTCTCCGCGGAACCGATGCTTCTCCTGCTGGACGAACCGACCGCGGGGATGAGTGCGGAAGAGAGCCAGTATACCACCAACCTTATCAAGGAAATATCGGGAAAGACGGGCGTCACTATCCTCTTCACCGAGCACGACCTGGATATGGTCTTCTTTATGTCGGACAGAATTATCGTGATGGCCCAGGGGGAAGTTATCTGCGATGGGAATGAAGAGTGCGTGAGATCGGATAAGAAAGTCCGCGAGGCTTATTTGGGGAGCGAACAATGATGTTGGAGGTAAATGAGATCCACACGTTTTATGGAAAGAGCCACATCATCAAAGGACTTTCCCTTCACGTGAAAGAGGGTGAGGTCGTATGTTTGCTCGGAAGGAACGGCGCGGGGAAAACGACCACGTTAAGAAGCATCGCGGGAGTTACTCCGCCTAAACAGGGTAAGATAATCTTTCAGGGAAAAGATATCACCGCCAAGCCTCCATTCGTGAGGACAAGGCTTGGCGTAGGATACGTCCCGGAAGACATGAGGATATTTCCGGACCTAACGGTCAGGGAGAATCTTGAGGTGGCGGTGATACAAAGGGGGAAAGGGGCGGACCGGTGGAACATAGAGGGCGTATTCAAGCTTTTTCCCAAATNNGACATCATTGAGCGGGGGAGAGCAGCAGATGCTGGCAATAGCGCGCGCCCTTGTGTCGAACCCTACCCTCTTGATCCTGGACGAGCCATCGGAGGGGCTTGCTCCTATTATCGTACAAGAACTGAGCAGGATGATTAAAAAGATCAAGAACGAGACGACAATCCTTCTCTCCGAACAGAACGCCCGTTTTGCAATGGAATTTTCAGATCGCGCCTACATCATCGACCGGGGTAATTGCGTCTACGAGGGGTCGATAGATCAGTTGTGCCAGCAAGAGGAAATCAGGGACCGGTACCTGGGAGTATATACGAAAGCGGGCCGGACCTGTCTGACGTGACGGTGGGCAAGAAATGAGTGGGCGAAAGGGAGGTGAGAGGCCCCCACGAAGCATGGAAGTCGAGGTCGAAGCCATGTCGTTTTGAAATTCCTGATAATGGAGGTGTTTCATGAAGCGGAGAAAAAGTAGCTCAGGGTTGACTCGGAGAGATTTCTTGAAAGCATCGGGAGCAGTCGCGGGCGGACTTGCCCTCAACCTCATGGGGCCGGGAACTCCTTTTATTTTTGCCCAGGCGAAGGAGCCGATCAAGCTCGGGTATGTTGACGTGGAGACAGGGATCTTTGCCGCTTTGGGAAAAGCCAATCTTGCCGGAGTGCGGCTTGCGGAAAAGCATATCAATGCCAAGGGCGGCATCATGGGTCGGCCGTTGAAGATCTACTACGAAGAAACCGAAGCCAAGGCGCAGCTGGCCGCGGATAAAACCCAGAAACTTATTCTTAACGAGGGCGTAATTGCCGTTCACGGAGGCACCAATACAGCGGAAGTCATCTCGTCGATGGGTGTGTGCAAGAGGTATGGCGTCATCCACCATAAGTACGAGCAGGATGCCCGTGTCGTCTGCAAGTCGATGTACAAGCTGAGTTACAGGGCCGCCAATACCAACGCCGAACCCATCCGCGCCCTGGCCATTCATTTCGGGAAGAACCTTCCCAATATCAAGCGCTGGACTACACTGGCGCCCGACAATGCCTGGGGGCAGGATTGCTGGGAGGTGTTCGTTGATGCGGCAAAAAAATACATCAAGGACGTCCAGATCCTGCCCCCGGTGTGGAACCCTTTTGGCGCCGCGGATTTCACCTCGTATATTTCAAAAATCAAAGACCTGAATCCCCAGGGGGTCATCGGGTTCAACTGGGGCGGCGATTTGGTGACGTTCGTCAAACAGCAGAAACCCTTTGGGCTTATGAAGAAGATTACGTTCGCCCATTACGGATCTGTACGCGATGTGTGCCTGGCGACCGGAAAGGATATGGAGCCTATGTGGGTCGGCTTGACCGAAGGATATCCGACCTTGCCCCACGTTCAGAGCTTCAGAAAAATCTATGAAAAAGAAACAGGAGGGCCCGTCCCCGGCGACTGGACGGCAAACTGCTACGATTCGGTTTGGATCTTGAAGAAGGCCATAGAAAAGGCAGGGAGCAGCGATCCGAAGGCCATCATGAAAGCAGTCGAAGGGATGGAATTCGAGGGCGCCGCAGGGTGGGTCCGCATTCGTCCGGAATCCCACATGCCCGACCATAAGCTCATCTACGTGGGATATTTGCAGCCGACCTCGGGACTGCCCTATTTTACGCCGCATAAGACCGCTGCGATACCGAACGACCAGGTATGCGTGACGGATGCGGAGGCCAAGGCTTTTGGTGCAAACTTCCCGTATACCGAGTAAGTTGACTTACCGTCTTTAAACATGCGGGCTGGGTACCCGATCCGATTGAGGAACTGCGAGCGGGACCCAGCCTCACGTTTTTTTACCGGTATCCCGGCCGTGTCCGCTTTCCGTTTTCCTCTCCTGATGCCGGTTTTCGAACGGTCCGGTCATGTCCGCCGCGAGAGGGGCATCATCCCCCCGTCACGATGGCGAGGGCCCGCAGCAACTGCGCGTCGTCACTCTTCTTCAGCTCCCCTGCCGTCATCTCCCTCATCACCGTGGGCGACAGCACTGATGCCGTCGAAGGCAGGGCGACCTGCACATTCGGCTCGATGCCCTTGTGCCATATGGTATGACCGGCGGGCGTAAGCCATTCCTCGACGGCAAGGAGCAATGCGGACCCATCGGACAGGGAGAACTCCTTGAGCACGGTGCCGGTGCCGAAGGTGGTCTCTCCCACCAGCGGGGCCCTGTGGGCATCACGGAGTGCACCCGCCACGACCTCGGCGCCGCTTGCCGAGCCCACGTTGATGAGGACGACGAGCGGCAGGTCGGGCATGAGGCCTCCCGATTTCACGGGCACGGGGGTCGTCGTGCCCGAGGAACCTTTTTCGAGCAATACGTTGCCTTTTGTCAGGAACTGGCTCGCCACCCCCACGGCCTCGTCGAGCAGCCCTCCGGGGTTGTTCCGGAGGTCGAGGATGAGGCCGTGGAATTGCCGATCCTTGATTGTCGCGAGCACCCCCCGGAGGGCTTTCGTGACGCCTTCGCTAAAGGCGGCGACCCGCACGAGCGCGACCTTTGTGCCGGGCAGGGCCAGCCACGTCACGTTATGAATAGTGACCGATGCCCGCACGATGGCCACGTCCCTGCTGTTCCCCGTCGAGGGAGTCAGCACGGTCAGGGTGACCCGCGTGCCGGCTTTTCCCAGTATCTTCTCCACCGCTTTCGGAAGGGGCACACCCGTGATGTTCTCGCCATCGACCTTGAGGATGATGTCGCCCGGTCGCAGGCCGGCCCGTTGGGCCGGGGAACCGTCCAGGGGGGCCACGATGGTGAGCTGGTTCGCCTTCATCCGCACCTCGGCGCCGATCCCTTCGAGCTTGCCCTCTAAAGAACGCCCCTGTATCTTCACCATCTCGGGGCTGAGGAACGTGCTGTGGCCCTCGTCGCCGAGGGCGTCGACCATGCCCCTCACGGCGCCGTAGGAGAGGGCCTTCGGGTCCACCGCCGTACGGTCTACATAATGGTGCTCTATCTTCTCCCATGCTTCCCGCAGGAGACCGTATTCAGGCCCCGTCCCGGCGGCGTATCCCGGCCGGACCGGAAGGGATGGGGGGAATACGAGAGACACGAAGAGCGCCGCGCCGATGCAGAGAAAACGGAAAACGTCCGACCCGCGCCACTCGAGGCGACCGCCGCCCTCATTCGCTCCCCATCCTCCATGGGTCTGTCCGCGCACTCATCTCCTCGCATTTTAACTGTAAGGATTTCTTTGCCCACTTTCCACGGCCACATTCCGGAAGTTCCGCTCCGGGTCTTTCATTGCGTCTTCTTCCCGGAATGATTAACGTAAAGGTAACCCGGCAAGACGGGCCTGCGTGCGCACATCCGGCGTAACCTGCCCTTTGAAGGAGGAGCATCATGAGGTATGAGCATAGGAGCCTCGCGGCTTTC
>PLSJ01000281.1 GCA_003165115.1 Syntrophaceae bacterium
GCGTGATGAGCCACAACGAGAAGATCATGGAGGCGGATAAATTGGGCGTCTCTCCCTACGATATCGACCCGAAGGTCGTCTCCGAGGTAGAGCGGATCATCGCGGCCCTGGAGAAAGCGGCGTAGATGAGGCGGGCACTCTCGTACCTCAACCTCGTATGCGCGACCCTGTTCCTCACGGGGGTCGCCTTCGCGGTCGCGCCCTTCGACAAATGCGGCGTGCGGGTGAACCGGATCGCGTCCCTGTGGGGACGGACCCTGCTCTGGGCGGCGGGCGTCTCCGTCTCCGTCGAGGGCGCGGAGCAGATCGCTGCCCCCCCTTACCTTTTCATGTGCAACCACCAGAGCGCCCTCGACATCTCCGTGCTCCTCTCCCACATGCCCGTCCAGTTCAGGTTCGTCGCGATACAGGAGCTTTTCCGCATACCCGTCTTCGGCTGGGCCATAAGGAAGGCGGGCTATATCAGCATCGACAGGGACAACCCGAGGGAAGCCCTGAAGGCGATAGAAGAGGCGGTGGCCAGGATCAAGAGCGGGGCCTCCGTGCTCATCTTCCCCGAGGGGACAAGGAGCGCGGACGGCAACCTCCTGCCCTTCATGAAAGGCGCCTTCTTTCTCGCCACGCGCGCGGGCGTGCCCGTCGTGCCGCTGGCGCTGATCGGGACAAACCCCCTCCAGCCGCCGGGATGCGCCGTGGCGGCACGCAAGGGGCGCGTCACCATCCGGGTGGGAAAACCTATCCCGATGGAGGGAAAAGGTTTATCCTATAAGTCGGAGCTCATGGGAGAGGTCCGTGCCGCAATCGAGGGGCTGATGCAATGTCGGACGCGCTAAGGAAAGAGATCATCGGGGTCGCGCTGCTCGGCCTCTTTCTCTTTATCCTCGTCAGCCTCCTCTCGTACTACCCCTTCGACCCGTCGCTCAACAGCGCCACCTCGGAGGCCGTGAAGAACTTTTGCGGGAGGGCCGGTTCGTACACCGCCGACTTCCTCGTCCAGATATTCGGCGTCATGAGCTACGTGCTGGCCTGCTTCATCCTCTTCTTCTCCGTGATCTCCCTGCGGAAGATAACCGTCAGCCATCTGCTCGTGCTCGCCGCCGGTTTCGTCCTCTTCTTCCTCTCCCTGTCGGCCCTGCTCCAGATAACGGTGGGGCGGATACAGATGAAGGCCGTGGTCATCCCCTTCTCCGGCTTCACCGGCGTGCTCCTGGAGCGGGGCCTGATCCACGCGTTCAGCTACTTCGGGAGCCTCCTGCTGGCCGTCGTGCTCTTCCTCATATCCCTCTTCCTCATCGTCCAGGCGCCCCTGTTCTCGATTGCCGGGGCCGTCGCCGGCTCGCGCATCGCAAAAAGGCGGGCCGTCAGGGCAGCAAGGCCCGCCAGGGTCGTGGAGGAGAAAGGGGAAGAGAAAGAAAAGGAGAAGGAGCGGAAAGAACGGAAGCCGGTCGTGCAGGAGGCGTTCGAATTCCTGAAAGAAATAGGCCCCTACAAGCTGCCGCCCGTCTCCCTGCTCGACCCCGTGGAGAGGAAAGAGGTCAAGGTCGATAAGGAGAGCGCCCAGGCGAACGCGCGGATACTGGAGAAAAAGCTGAAGGATTACGGGATAAACGGACATGTCGTCGAGGTCCGCCCCGGCCCCGTCATCACCATGTACGAGTTCGAGCCCGCCGCGGGCGTCAAAGTGAGCCGCATCGCAAACCTGTCGGACGACCTGGCCATGGCGCTTTCCGCCGTCTCCATCAGGATCATCGCCCCCATCCCCGGCAAGGCGGTGGTGGGCATCGAGGTCCCGAACAAGGTCCGCCAGACGGTCTACCTCCGCGACATCATCGAATCGGACGCCTTCGCCGACTCGAAGAACCTGCTCACCCTCTCCCTGGGGAAGACGATAGCGGGGGAGCCTTTCGTGGTCGATCTGGCCAGGATGCCCCACCTGCTGGTCGCCGGCTCCACGGGGTCGGGAAAGAGCGTCTCCCTCAACACGATGATATGCAGCATCCTCTTCAAGGCGATCCCCATGAACGTCCGCTTCATGATGATCGACCTGAAGATGCTGGAGCTCTCCTTCTACGAGGGCATACCCCACCTGCTGCTCCCCGTGATGACCAACGCCAAGAGCGCCAAGACGGCCCTGCGGTGGCTCATCGACGAGATGGAACGGCGCTACCAGGTAATGGCCGAGAAGGGCGTGCGGAACATCGAGAAATACAACCAGAAGGCGGCGAAGGAAGAAGGTGAGAACCTCCCCTACATCGTGGTGGTGATCGACGAGCTGGCCGACCTGATGATGGTCTCGTCGAAGGAAGTGGAAGAGTATATCGCGCGGCTGGCCCAGATGGCGCGCGCCTCCGGCATACACCTGATCCTCGCGACCCAGCGGCCGTCGGTAGACGTGCTCACGGGCATCATCAAGGCCAATTTCCCCGCCCGCGTCTCCTTCCAGGTCACTTCCAAAGTCGATTCCCGCACGATACTCGACATGAACGGCGCGGAGAGCCTCCTGGGCAACGGGGACATGCTCCTGATGAGCCCCGGCCTCGGCAGGATCCAGCGCATACACGGGCCTTTCGTATCGGAAGGCGAGATCAAGAGGATCGTCGAATTCCTGAAGAACCAGGGTCTCCCCGAGTACAACGAGCAGATACTGGAAGAGCCGGCGGAAGAAGAGGACGGCGAGGAGATGAACGACGAGAAGTACGAAGACGCCGTCAGGTTCGTCACCGAGAAGGGCGAGGCATCCATCAGCATGATACAGCGGCGGTTCAGGATAGGGTATAACCGCTCCGCGAGGATGGTGGAGCGGATGGAGAGGGAGGGCCTGGTAGGCCCGTCGACGGGCATCAAGCCGAGGGAAGTGCTGAAAAGATAAGGAGTAAGGATGGAAGGGCCGGGAAAAACCGAAGCACGATGGAAGAGCCGATGGACGACCGTCCCTTCGGGACCGGGACGAAGGACGATGGACGTAAAGAGAAGCTCTATCGTCCTGGTGAGCAACGCGAACGGTCATCCGAGCGAAGCGGTCATCCGAGCGAAGCGGTCATCCATCGTCCTTCGGTCCCTCATTGCGCTCGCGGTCCTCATGCTCGCGGGACTTGCGGGCGCGGCGCGGGCCGAGACGCTCGATGCCCTGAAAAAAACGTACGCGGAGATCGCCACCGTCGAGGCCCACTTCCACCAGAGGATCCTGATCAAGGCACTGAAACGGGAGAGGGAGATGGAGGGGGACTTTTTCTACAAACGGTCGAAGGGGTTCCTCTGGCGGTATACGGCCCCCAAGGAAAAGGTCTTCCTCTATGACGGCGCGGCCATGTGGCAGGCGGAGGAAGGCGCGCCTTTCGTGACGCGCTCCCGGGTGGATAAAGAGCGCATGCAGGGCAGCTTCCTCGACCTCGTCGATGACGTGTCGCGGCTCGACACGCTCTTTACGCTCGTCAAGGCCACCGGGCAGGGGGAGGCGGAGGTCCTGGAGCTTGCGCCGAAGAAGGAAGGCACCCTGCAGACGGCCCGCATCTGGGTGGACAGCCGGAATATCATCACGCGGGTGGAGATCGTCGAGATCACGGGCAACGTGAATGTGATCGACTTCTCGAAGGTGACCGTCAACAAGCCCGTGGCGGACAGCCTCTTCGTCTTCAAGCCCGGCAAGAGGGAAGTAAGGGAACAGTAAGAAGTGGCTCTGCAGAAGGACCAGGCAATCATCCTCTCTTCAAAGGTGTTCGGCGAATCGGACAGGATCATCCGCTTCCTGACGCTGCGTTCGGGCAAGCTCACCGGCATCGCCAGGGGCGGCAAGAAGAGCCAGAAGAGGTTCATGAACACCCTGGAGCTTTTCAACCATATCGACATCGAGTATTTCGAGAAGGGGGAGAAAGGCATCGTGCGCGTCGACAACGCGGACCTGTTGGAGGCCAACGACGGCATCGGGTCGAGCTTCAGGCGTATGTGCATCGCGAGCTTTTTTGCCGAGTTCGTGGACAGGCTGACGAGGGAGAAGGAGCCCCACGCCGGCCTCTTCACTGTGCTTCGTGAGGCGCTCGATAAGGTTAAAGGTGTTGAACTTACGTATTTCGATGTACTATATTATCAACTGGGGATGCTCCACCACCTCGGGTACGTGCCGAATTTCACCACGTGCGTGCAATGCGGAAAGGACTTAAGCGGTGATGCGCCGACCTCATTTTCCCATGTGAGGGGGGGCGTCGTCTGCGGCGCGTGCGCCTCACAGGTCCCCCACAGGAAATACCCCGAGGGCCTGATTTCCGGGCTGGCCGACCCCGCCGCCTTCAAGGGGAGCGGCATCGTTGCCCACGGGCGGCACGCAAGGGAGCTGATGGAGGCTTTCATGCATTTTCACCTTAATGTGGAGTTCAAGTCGTACAGACTGCTGGTAAGCGCGATAGGATAAGGTTATGTACTTTCAGGACTTGATCATGGATCTGCAAAAATTCTGGGCAGGCCGGGGATGCGTGATCCGGCAGCCCTATGACATGGAAGTGGGGGCGGGCACCTTCCACCCTGCCACGTTCCTCAAGGTCCTCGGGCCTGATTCCTGGAACGCCGCCTACGCGCAGCCGTCGAGGCGGCCCACCGACGGCCGCTACGGCGAGAACCCGAACAGGCTCCAGCATTATTACCAATTCCAGGTAATCATGAAGCCCTCGCCCCTCGAAATCCAGGACATGTACCTGGACAGCCTCGTGAGCCTCGGCATCGACCCCGCCTACCACGACATACGGTTCGTGGAAGACGACTGGGAATCGCCCACGCTGGGCGCGACCGGGCTGGGCTGGCAGGTGTGGCNNACGGCATGGAGATCACCCAGTTCACGTACTTCCAGCAGGTGGGAGGGATCGACCTCTCCCCCGTCAGCGTCGAGATCACCTACGGCGTCGAGCGGATAGCCATGTACCTGCAGGACGTGGACAACGTGTACAACATCAAATGGAACGACTCGGTCCTCTA
>PLSJ01000270.1 GCA_003165115.1 Syntrophaceae bacterium
TCCATGGAGTGATAATGGGCACGATACAGAACGGCGATCTTGTCCAGGGGGACGCCCTCGTCCCGCAAGTCGAGTATCCTCTGGGCGACAAATTCCGCTTGCTGGATCACGTCGCGCAGCGGGGTCACCACAGGCACCACCCCGCTCACCTTGACCGCCCTCAGGTTCTTCTCGAACTGCTCGCTGTTGTGTGAGATGGAATGATTCGCCAGGTCGAGGATTTCGGGCGTGCTCCTGTAGTTCGTCTCCAGCCGGAAGACCGTGGTTTCGGGATACCGCTTCGGAAATTCGAGAATGTTCCGGAAATTGGCACCCCGGAACGAGTAGACCGATTGGGCGTCGTCGCCCACGACAGTTACGTTCCTGTTGATCAGGCCCATGAAGTCTACTATTTCAGCCTGTATCCTGTTCGTGTCCTGGTACTCGTCGACCAGGATGTGTGAAAACACGGAGGCGTAGTATTTTCTCAAGGCCTCGTCCTCACCGAGTATCTTGTGCCAGTAAAAGAGGAGGTCATCGAAGTCCATGACGTTGGACGCCCTCTTCTTCGCCTCATACGCCTTGCGGACAAGATCGATCTGGTCCAGGATGTCCAGAAAATAGGGATACCGCGTCCCCACCGCCGTTTCCAGGTCCTCCATGGTGTTGGCCGAATAGCTGAATATCTCCTTCAATACCTGTCCCTTGGGGAACCGTCGCGCCTTGGTGTCGATCCTGGCCTCCTTCGTCGCAAGCTCGATCATGTCTTTGGCGTCTTCATTGTCGAGTATGACGAAATTGGGCCTGTAATCTATCCTCTGGCTGTTTTGTCTCAGGATCAGGTTGCCGATGTGGTGGAATGTGCCGCCCCAGATGTAGCGGGTATCTATCTTTATGAGGTGCTCGACCCGGTGGAGCATCTCCCGGGCGGCCTTATTCGTAAAGGTGAGGAGAAGGATGCTCTGGGGAGAGATACCGCGTTCCAGGAGATAGGCGACGCGGTACGTCACCACCCTCGTCTTGCCGCTCCCCGCGCCGGCAATCACGAGTATCGGCCCGTCCGGGGACGTAACGACGGCAAGCTGTTCCTCGTTCAGCTCTTTTTCGTAATCGAGAAGCTGCTTGTGTGGGGTGGTGTCCCGGCGCAGGGTATATTTCTTCACGGAAAAGTATGGCTTACAAGGCGTTCGCTGTCAAGGGGGCGAAAAGGCCCGGCCCATCGAGCGGGCCGGGCCTTTTCGCCTCACTTCCCCAGCTCTTTCTTCAAACTCTCGATGATGTCCTTATAATGGAGCTTTCTCTTCTTGAGGAGCTTTACCTCAACCTCTTCATCCGCTGTCAGATAAGGCTTTTCCTGAAGCAGCAGGATCTTGTCGTCGCACGCCTTATGCATGATGCGCGCTTCGTTGTACTGCTCTTCCTTGCTCTTGGTATCTTCCTCCATAATCACTCCTTCTCCCCATCTTTATCCTCTTAAAAGACGCTCGATGCGCCGTAGCGGAAATATAATAATAGGAAAAAGCGCGCTTATTCAACAACTATCGGTAAAAGGGCGCGAAGCGACACTCCGGTAAATGCCGGTAAAACCCGCTTCTTATCTACTTTGCCGCCACACCTAAAGCCTGAAGGATCTCACGCATGTGGTCGATGTGGAATTGCACGTGAAACTCTCCCAGGCCCCCGATAAAGCTTCCCAATGTCGGATACTCCCCCAATGGAGAGTCTTTGAGCATGGGCATATGTGCCTTCCGGTCGAGCTGTTCCGTCGAGAGGCCCTCCGCGAACCTGGAGACCTGGTCGTACTCCTTTTCGACCTCCGAAAAGAGCTGGGCAAAGGTCATCCGGGCACGCTTCTCGGAGAAAAAAGAGTTCCCGGGCTCGATGTCGATCAGGGGAGTCTCCTGGTCGAGGAAGGTCTGAAAGATCGGCAGGTGGCCGGCCCCTTCAGAACCCCAGAGGTGAGAAAGTATTTCTTTGGGAGACCATCGTCCCGCGGGCGCGCGGGAGGCCGTGGCCTCATCAAGACCTTCGCACACTTCCTTCAATTCCGCAATCTTTCCCCGGATGCCTTGAGCCAATTGTTGCCCTGTCGACGTTGCCATTGCCTTCTCCTCCCTTTTCGTTTTTTCCGAGTCTTTCATTACATTATAATAGAGAATAGTCACTCGCTCCATGCTTTTCAAAATCCCACAGGCGCAGCCTCCGTCCCGTTGCAGGCTGATTCTCCCCGACCTATACTTTGGCTAGGGCCAATCGGTGCCTTTCAACCGAAATGTCGAAAGCGCCTTTCATCGCCCGGAGCCTCAGGAAAACATGCCGGTCCACAATTCCGATATCGCCGATATCTTTAATAACCTCGCGGACATGCTCGAAATAGAAGGGGCAAACCAGTTCAGGGTACGGGCGTACAGGAACGCGGCCCGCGTTGCGGATAGCCATGGCGCACGGGTTCAACGAAGAAAGACTCGCGGAGCGGAACAATGAGATCGACCGGCTCAACGAGAAGCTTCAGGGTATCGTCCTCCTGAAATCCATCGAAGTCGACATCCTGGAGGACGGTACCCTCGACCTTGCCGACTCCATCCTGAGACGGCTCGACCTCACCGTCTGTTCCGTCCATTCTAAATTCAACCTGAGCCGTGAAAAACAGACGCAAAGGATCATCCGCGCCATGGACAACCCCTGGTTCTCTATCCTTGCCCACCCGTCGGGAAGGCTCATCAACGCCCGGAGCCCCTATGACGTGGACATGGAGCGGCTGATCGTCGCGGCGAAACAGAGAGGCTGCGTCCTGGAGCTGAACGCCCATCCCGACCGCCTCGACCTTACCGATATCAATTGCAAGATGGCGAAGGACGCGGGCGCCAAAATCGCCATATCCACGGATTCCCACAGCAAGACCGATCTCGCCCTCATGCGGTTCGGTGTGGCACAGGCGAGGCGCGGGTGGCTCGAACCCAACGACGTCGTCAATACCATGAGCCTGCCGGAACTGAAGAAAGCACTCAAGAGAGTGTAACAACAGAGGGCGTCGTCTTTCCCGTTTCTTGCTCTTTCTTCCGGTCCGACCGCCCTGACGACGAGAGAAGAAACGAAAGCGGAAAGGAAAGGAGACGCGGTGGCGAGTACCTCCGGTTGCTATTCTCCGCGAAGTATGAGAAAACTCTTCACACGTCGACGTGGAGGGAATGTATTGAAAACCTGCGGGATGAGACTCACCGTTATCGTGCTGTTCGCATGCCTGATCGTCTTGTGCGGCGCCGACCTGCTCCGGGCTCAGCGCAGGGGCGGGTCGAGAGGCCAGCCGTTCGGTGCGGGGTCGGGCATGGAAAAGATCGTGCCCGTGGAGTATGACACGATGCCCTTCGACATCACCCGCGAGCAACTGCCTCCCGCTTACGGAGGCCACAAGGCCCAGGCACTCTACAACGCCGTCCAGAACAGCGTGGCAAGGGACGCCCGCACCGGTGAAGCCGAAGGGCGGGGACCGGTCATGGCCGGGCTGCCTGCCGGCCTTCCCCTGACAGGGGCCCTGAAAGCCGGCAGCATCTATGCATTTCAGGTAAAGCCCGCCGATATCTCGTATGACAAGCACGAGCAGACGATGCGCGTATATTGCCAGTTGTGGACCATACTGTCGAAAGGGACAACGGACCGGGCGAGAAGCGGGTTCAGGATCGAGTATGTCCCGCAGGTGGATAATACGTATGCCTATACCGCCGCCGATGGAACGAAAGCCGAGATCGAAGAGGTCAAGTTCCGGGAATACACGATCGCCTTTGAAAACATCGGTGAGTTCCCTGTCGAAAAGGACAGCCTTCCGGTCAGGAAGACGAAGGACAAACCCGCAACAAGCCTGGACGATGCGTTAAAGGGCGAGAACATCGTCGCCGATTTCCCGGCGGCAAAGGCCG
>PLSJ01000496.1 GCA_003165115.1 Syntrophaceae bacterium
GAAAAAAGTTAGCGGGAACTAGTGTTCGTGAATGGCCGTTGACCCCTCGGAAAGCACCATAAAGTATTTGCATCCAAAAAGAAAAATAGTCTACAATACAATCGCGGGTTGTGGAGCTTAAACTTAAGGAGAAATGGAATCATGGAATCTGTGGAGCTTAAACTTAGAGAGATCGACAACGGCCAATTTCCCGTCGTCTTGACGAAGAAGATCGTGGACATACTGCATGAACCCGAAATGAGCATAGAGGTTAAGCCCGGGCAGATCACCGAAGACGTGTGCCGGCTGCTTGATTCGCTGGGCTACGAGGTGACGGCCAAGAGACCTATGGACGGCTGGATCATGGTGAAGGCCGTGAAATTAAGGAAGTAGGGAGAACCGGGGCCGGGTTTTTCTTTCACCCTTCTTCCACGGAAAGGACCCGGCCTGCATGACCGTTCCATGCCACAGGGGAAGGTCTCTATATATCGATCTCTCCCGGTGTCCGGGATATTTATCGTAATACGTGCGCCGGGTCTTTGGCGCATTTTCCGCCATTTATTTCTTCCCACATAAACGATTTCGGTAACGTACGACTTTTTCATCATCCCCCTTCGTTCCTTTGCATCGATCCGATGCTTCGCCCGGTGCTGCGTGTGTCGCCCCGCGCAATTGCGCCGGTCCTTTCCATGACCGACGCGGTATCCGTTTTCGTTCCCTTGGGTTCATCTCCAAGTGTTTTGTCTTGACAAACCTGGAAGGGTCCGGTATCGTAATTTTACATACTCTAACGCGGTTCACATATGTAAACTTCCGTGAGGTGCCTTCGCGATGGCAATAGTGAAATCGGCGGACAGGGTTATCCGGATACTTGAGGCCATCGCGTCCAGGGACAGAGGGCTGACCCACGGCGATCTCTCGAAGGTACTGGGGATCCCGAAGGGCAGCTTATCCCTCCTGCTCTCCAATCTCGTCGACCGCGACTACCTGGCCTTCGACCCGCTGGGTAAGCTTTACCTCCTCGGCCCGGAAGTCCTCGTCCTGACGAGCCGTTATCTCAACAGCCTCGACATCGTGCGGGTGGGGCGGCCTATTCTCCACGATCTCGTCCTCGAAATGCACGAGGACGCCGAGATCGTCGGACAGAGAGGAGACCAGGTCATCTTCCTCTACAAGGAGGAATCGCCGAGGCCGGTCAAGTATTCGATTGCGCCGGGCGAGCTCGCCCCCCTCTTTGCCACGTCCGCCGGGAAGTGCATCCTCGCCTTCATGCCGGAAGAGTACATCCGTCCGTACCTCGACCGGGTCACCCTCTCCCCCATCACCGAGAACAGCATCACCGGCAGAGACGCTTTCAGACGCGAGCTGGAGCTGATACGCTCCACGGGGCTCGCTTACGGGCGAGAGGAATATCAACTGGGCATATGTGGGATTGCCGCGCCTGTGTTCAACATTCACGGCAACATCGCGGGGTCGATCGTGGCCACCCTGGAGGCTGCCCGCTTCAATCCGGAGCACAGGGCCTTTATCGAGCCGAAGCTGCGCAACGCGGCGTCGAGACTCTCCCGCCATCTCGGATTTGTCGAGACATCCGGCGGCGCCGGCCGTCCTGTCCCGTAGCTTGGGGGGCAGCAACAGGGAAAAAGGGGAACGGAGTGACCGTACAACTCGAATCGAACTTCATGCTCCTCGGGGACGCAGACCTGCCGAGCATCGACCTCGACCGTCCTCACGTCACTCTTGCAGAGCTGCTTGAAGAAGTTTCCGGCCGCTCTTCAAACACCATCCAATTCCTGTCCCGTGACAGGAAGGCCCTGGACGAGGGGTGGGAGGTAGCGATAAACGGACGCGCCCTTGCCGAGCTGCCCGGGGGCGTCGAGACGTCTTTGCAGGACGGCGACCACGTGGCCATCATGCTTTCGCTGCTCGGCGGCGGATAAGTGCAAAAGAAGAAATGTCCGGAAGACTTTCAAAGGAGGGGGGGTAAATGAAGGATTATAAAGTTGTCGGCAAGTCCGTCGAAAGGACAGACGCCAGGGTGAAGGTGACGGGCTCCGCGAGGTATGCGGGTGATCTCGTGGCGCCGGGCATGCTCCACGGCAAGATATTGAGAAGTCCAGTGGCCCATGCAAAGATTCTCAACATCGATACGAGCCAGGCCCGCGCGTTACCCGGAGTCATGGCCGTCATCACGGGCAGGGATTTTCCGGGCATACCCTTCGGCACAAGACCCGACATAAGGGACCAGCTCCCGATGCCCATCACCAAGGTCCACCACTTTGGGGAGGGCGTCGCGGCCGTCGCCGCCATCGACGAGGATACCGCGGAAGCGGCGCTCGACCTGATCAGGATGGATTACGAGGAGCTTCCCGTCGTCCTGACCGCTCGCGACGCCCTCGCCCCCGGCGCGCCGCTGGTCAATGAGTTCAAGAAAACCAATATCGCCTATTTTACCGATTTTGCTTTCGGTGACGTGGAAAAGGGTTTCGCCGAGGCGGATTATATAAGGGAGGAGACCTTCAACTCCCAGCGCGTCACGGTCGGGTTCATAGAGCCCCATGCCTGCCTCGCCGAAGTCGATGCCACCGGCCGGGTGCTGCTGCAGGGCTCGAAGCAGAGCCCCTATATCACCTGGCGGCACATGTGCAGGGCCATGGACATCCCCCTTTCGAAGATGAGGATCGTCAACCCCTTCGTGGGCGGCGGGTTCTCGGGAAAACACGACCCCTTCGACGTCGATTTCGCGGCCGTCAAGCTGGCCCAGGTCACCGGCAAGCCCGTAAGGATAGCGCTCAACATCGACGAAGTCCTGGCCGCGTACCGGCAGAGGAACGCCATGGACGCCACGCTGAAGATCGGTGTCAAAAAGAATGGCGCCATTACCGCCCTGCGGGCCGAAAACATCCTCGAAGGCGGCCCGATCTCGGGCATCGGTCCTTTTAACATCTACTACTTCGGCGCGTTCCTCAATCTTCCCTACAAGATTCCCGCCATCGAGTACCACGGAAAGCTCGTCTACTCCAACAGGTCCCCCTGCGGCACGGTGCGCGGACAGGAGATAGTCCTTGCCCAGTTCTGCATCGATTCCCTCCTCCACATGGTCGGCGAAGAGATCGGCGTCGACCCGGTGGACCTGCGCGCAATCAACGCAATCCCCAACAACTGGACCTGCGCCAACGGCATCGTGGTCGACGTCGGCAAGGGCGCGGTCGACGAGTATTCGCTGGTCAAGTTCACGCGCTCCAACCAGGGCACGCTGATCCACCAGAAGCCGCTGGTCAACGTCGGCGACAAGGTCGACGAGGGCACCGTGCTGGCCGACGGCTCGTCTACCGACCACGGCGAGCTCGCCCTCGGCAAGAACCTGCTCGTGG
>PLSJ01000121.1 GCA_003165115.1 Syntrophaceae bacterium
TTCGAGCCCTTCTTCACCACGAAGCCCGCGGGCCAGGGGACCGGCATGGGCCTCGCCGTGGTCTACGGCATCGTCAAGGGCCATGGGGGAACGGTCACCGTGCGGAGCGAGGAGGGGGTGGGGTCGG
Organism: Syntrophaceae bacterium; assembly: GCA_003165115.1. Lineage (GTDB taxonomy): Bacteria > Desulfobacterota > Syntrophorhabdia > Syntrophorhabdales > WCHB1-27 > BOG-1155. The sequence continues at coordinate 128 of PLSJ01000121.1, forward strand.
AGTTCGCGGTCTTCCTCCCCTATGCGGAGGTGCGCGCGGCGGGAGAGACAAAAGAAGGGGGCGCCGTCCCCCGCGGCAAAGAGCGGATCCTCCTGGTAGATGACGAGCCGCTCGTCGTCGAAATGACGTCCGCCCTGCTCGAAGACCTCGGCTATGAGATGTATACCGCGAAAGACGGCCGTGAGGCGCTCGATATGTTCGTCGGCGACCCCGGCCGCTTCGACCTCGTCATTACCGACCAGACCATGCCGGAAATCACCGGGATCGCCCTCGCGGAGAGGATGCTGGAGATAAGGGGCGACCTCCCGATCATCCTCTCCACCGGCTACAGCGAGACGGTCTCGCCCGAGACGGCAAAGGCGGCTGGCGTCAGCGAATTTGTCATGAAGCCCTTCACGAAGCGCGAAGTGGCCGGCGCCATACGGCGCGTACTCGACGCGAGAAGAGTTCCGGGTGGATAAGGGCCACCCCGGCAAAAGGGTGGAAAGTTCTTGACACCGCCCGTTTTGGCGTTATTCGATAGTAGGCTTCATGGGCGGGGCAGTGAAACCGCCTCTACAAGATATTTTTGAAAAGCCATTGGCAAACGTGAGGAGGGAGAATGAAACCGCTTAGCAACAGCCGGCGCGAGGGTCTCCTTGAGAAGGCGCCGACCGGCATCGGCGGCCTGGACGAAATCACGGGCGGTGGTCTGCCGAAAGGCCGCCCGACGCTCGTCGCCGGAGCCGCGGGCTCGGGCAAGACGCTCCTTGCCATGGAGTTCCTCGTCCACGGCGCTCGCGACTATGACGAGCCGGGCGTCTTCATGGCCTTCGAGGAGACTTCGGACGATCCGGCAAAGAACGTCAGGTCCCTCGGCTTCGATCTGAAAAAGCTCGGCCGTGAGAAAAAAATCGCGGTCGACTACGTCTATATCGAGCGGAGCGAGATCGAGGAGACGGGAGAATACGACCTCGAAGGACTCTTCGTCAGACTCGGCAGCGCCATCGATTCGATCAAAGCCAAGCGTGTTGTCCTCGACACGATAGAGGTCCTCTTCGCAAGCCTCCCCAACGATCTCCTGAAAAACCCTCAGCTCGCGCAGGGCGACCAGATCGTCGCGATACCGACGCTGGTCCGGAAACTGCCGCAACCGTTGCGCAAGATCATAGGAGATTTGTCAAATACCGAGCGCGTGCTCGTCGGCTCGATCTGAAGCCACGAAAAACTGACCCCTGGAAGTGATGAGTGACAAAAGAGCCAAAAGACAGCGTTGAAATCTTCGAGAAGGCGATCAGGGGATCGCGCAGGAAGAAATACCTTCTGCGGCTTTACATCGCCGGGACGTCCGCCAAATCTACCCGCGCCATCGACAACCTCAAGAAGATATGCGAAGAACACCTGGCAGGCCGCTACGACCTGGAGGTAATCGATATCTATCAGCAGCCTACCCTGGCCGAAGGGGAGCAGATCATTGCCGCGCCGACCCTGGTAAAGGCGCTCCCACCCCCTTTGAGGAAATTCATCGGCGATCTGGCCGACACGGAGCGCATCCTGGTCGGTCTCGATCTGAGGCCGAAAAAAGGCGAGTAGCCGGCGAATAGCGAAATCCGTCGTACCGATACACGAACATCACGGTTCTCCGCGCATGCATCGTCTTCTCGCCGCTCTTCCCTTGTAAAGAAGTTGTGTCCGTCTTAATTTCTCCTAGAGGGGGTGGATCATGGGCGAACAGGTGGCGAAAGGAAGCGAGCATAAGGTCCCCGCCCGCCGCGAGGACGTGAGAGACCCTTTCCTGGCACTGAAGAAGAGGATGGAGAGGCTTGTCGACGAATACTCGGGCGGCGCGGAGGCGTGGCCCTTCTCTAAGGAGCTGACCCCGTTCGATTGGAGGATGAGCGCATTCACGCCGAACGTCGATATCAAAGACGAGGAGACCCGGATCACGATAGAGGCGGAGCTGCCGGGCGTCTCCGAAAAGGACGTGGAAGTGACCCTTTCCGGTGATTCCCTCATAATCAGGGGCGAAAAGAAACTGGAGACCGAGGAAAAGGAGAAAGACTACTATCGCGTCGAGCGTTCGTACGGGTCTTTCCGGCGGTCGATCCCGCTGCCCGTGGAGGTCGACGGGGACAATGTCAAGGCGACGTTCAGGAACGGGATACTGAGCATCACCCTTCCAAAGAGCAAGGAAGCATTGTAGAAGACGAAGAAGATACCGATCGGGACGTAAGACGCAGACCGGGGCTTTCAGGGAAGAGGCCCGTAGGCCGGGGGAGGAGCGCCGCGATGGCACTGATGAAAGAGTTCAAAGAATTCGTCGCCCGGGGCAATGTCGTGGACCTGGCCGTCGCCGTGGTCATCGGCGCGGCCTTCGGCGCTATCGTCGCCTCCCTGGTCAAGGACGTCGTCATGCCGCCCATAGGGCTTGCCCTCGGAAAGGTGGATTTTTCCAACCTCTTCCTCGTGCTTAAAGAAAGCTCGACGCCGGGTCCGTATCCCTCCCTGGCGGAGGCGGCCCACGCCGGCGCCGTGACGATCAATTACGGCGTCTTCGTCATGACGATCATCAATTTTCTCATCATAGCCTTCGTCGTTTTCATGCTGGTCCGCACGCTCAATCGCGTCAAGAGGGAAGAACAGGTCCCGCAAAAAACGCCCGACGTAAAGGAGTGCGCCTACTGTTTCACCCCCATACCGGTGAAAGCGACGCGCTGCCCCAACTGCACGTCGGAACTGAAACAGGGCTAATAGAGGCAGCCCCTACTTCCCGCCAAACACCTTCTTGAGAAGGTCCGTCGTCCGGGCCGCGGGATTTGTCCTGATCTTTTGCTCCTCTTGTCCCACCATGGTGAACAGTCCGTCCAGGGCCTTCGTGGTCACGTAGTGATCGAGGTCGAGCGATTGAGGCTTTGCAAAGGGAACCGCGGGGACCTTGTCCATCAGGGCATTATAGGAGTGAGCCACCCCGACCTCGTTCATGCTCGCGGAGATGAAGGGCTTAAACTCATCGTACAGCTTGGCGGAGGTTTTTGACTTGAAGTAGTCCGTTGCCGCCGTATCACCGCCGGACAGGATCTTCCGCGCGTCTTCAACGTTCATCTCTTTTATCGCATTCACGAAATAGGAGGCGGCTTTCGGAGCGGCCTTCTCGGCAGCGCGGTTCATGCTGAGGACGAAGGCGTCGACCTGTTTCTGGCCACCCAGCTTCCCGACCAGGTCCGCCGCCTTCTGCACATTGTCGGGCAGCGGTATTTTGATGGCCGGATTATTGAAGTAGCCGTTCGGCTTTGATACGAGACCGACGGCATTCTTCGTCCCCGTGGAGAGGGCATCTTTCAGGCCGGAGACAACGGTGCCGTCATCGAGGCCCGCGCCCGTCGCTTTGCCTGCGGGTGACCCACCGGGCGCGGGCAATTGGGGCAAACCCAATTTCTGCGCATCACCGAAGAAATCGGCCGCGCAGAGCAGGGCCGATGACAATGCGACAAAGCACGCCGCCGTCACCAAGAGTGAAAGTAGCCGTTTCATCGCGCCTCCTTTTAGACGTAGGTCCCCGTGTGAGGGCACGCGGGAACCGGCGGACCGTGCGGGCGTGCCCTCGTCGGTCAACTTGTGGATTCCCTGCAGCT
>PLSJ01000082.1 GCA_003165115.1 Syntrophaceae bacterium
TCTGGGCGCCGATGCCGTAGTCGCGAAGGTCCGGCGAGAAGCCCAACGCCTCGTTCGCCTCGACCGTGTCTTTCCCTTCATCCTGCAGGCGGTAAGCCTTGATCTTGTTTACCAGACCTATGCCCCGTCCCTCCTGTCTCATGTAGAGGAGCACGCCTTTGCCCTCTTTCTCGATCATGGACATCGCGGTGTGGACCTGCTCCCCGCAGTCGCACCGTAAGGACCCGAAGACGTCCCCGGTGAGGCACTCCGAATGGACCCGGACGAGCACCTCGTCGTCGGCGCTGATGTCGCCCTTCACAAAAGCCAGGTGTTCCTTGTCGTCCAGCACGTTATCATAGGCGATCAGTCTGAATTCCCCGCCGTAGCGGGTAGGGAGCTTTGTCTCCACGACCCTCTTCACCAACGTCTCGTTCCGCATCTCGTACTTGATGAGGTCGGCGATGGACGCTATCTTCAGCCCGTGCTGCTCGGCAAAAATTTCCAGGTCCGGCAGCCTCGCCATGGTGCCGTCGTCTTTCATTACCTCGCAGATCACACCCGCGGGCTTGAACCCCGCCAGGCGCGCAAGGTCCATAGAGGCTTCCGTGTGTCCCACCCTGACGAGCACGCCTCCGCTCTTCGCCTCCAGGGGGAACACGTGGCCGGGCCGGGCGAGGTCGTCCGGCTTTGTCTCGGGGTCTATCGCGGTAAGGATGGTCTTCGCCCTGTCATAGGCGGAGATGCCGGTCGTCACGCCCTCCTTCGCTTCTATGGAGACAGTGAAGGCGGTATTGTAGGGCGACGTGTTGTCGCTGACCATGAGGGGCAGGTCGAGCTCCTTGACCCGCTCTTCCGAAAGGGAGAGGCAGACAAGCCCGCGGGCGTGGCGCGCCATGNNCCCGGTCCTCGTCGTCGACGACGATCACCATCTTTCCTTCTTTTATATCCTTGATTACGCTCTCTATGTCCGCTATTGCCATGTTTACCTTCCCTTTATGTACCCGTATCTGTAGAGAAACTCGAGGTCCGGGCCCTCTTTCTCTCCACGGGTGACAAACTTTTCCACGTACCGCCCCAATATGTCCGTCTCAACATTGACGTGGTCCCCGGATTTCTTGGATCCTATCGTTGTGTTGGCTGCAGAATACGGAATAACGTTAAGTGTAAATTTCTTATCACGCTGGTCGTTTACTGTCAAGCTTATTCCATCTATGGCGACCGATCCCTTCCTGACTATATACCGCGATATTTCCGCCGGCGTCTCGATCTCGATCTTCAGGGAATCGCCTTCCGGACCGATGGCAACGATGCGCCCAACGCCGTCCACGTGTCCCGTGACGAGGTGGCCGCCCAGCCTCGAATCGAGCCGCATGGCCCTCTCCAGGTTCACCCGGTCATTGATCGCAAGCCCCTTGAGCGTGGTCAGGCTCAACGTTTCCAGGGAGGCGTCGGCATCGAAAGATGCGCCTTTGATCCCGGTAACCGTGAGGCAGACCCCGTTCACGGCGATGCTGTCGCCCTCCCGGATATCGCCGGGACCGAAGCCCGCAAGGACGGTAAACGTCCATCGGCCTCCACCTTTCCCGATGCCGGCAACGCTGCCCATATCCTCAATGATGCCCGTGAACATACCCCACCACGCAAATGTCGTCCTTCAGCTTTTTGACCGAGACCACGTCCACCATATAGGCATTCTTTAAAAAATCGATGCCCTTGCCGGCGACGACGCTCGCCGCGTTCTTCCCCCCGATCAGCAGGGGCCCGAAAAAGAGCATCACCTTGTCGATCAGGCCTTCCCTGAGCATGGCGCTGTTGACCTCGCCGCCGCCCTCGACCATGACGCTCATGATCCCCCTCCGGTGCAGTTCCAGGCAGACATCGGTGAGCGCGACCCTGCGGTTCCCGTCCCCCCCCACCCGGACGACCTCCACGCCAAGCGCGTTGAGGCGGCTTTCCTTGTCGGAGGACTGATCGGACAGGGCAAAGATAATGGTCCTGTACTTGTTCGCGGTCTTCACCAGCTCGCACGACAGCGGTATGCGCAGCTTCGAGTCGAGCACGACCCTCACCGGGTATCTTTTCGGCTTCGTCACCTTCGGCAAAAGCAGGGGGTTATCGAGGATCACCGTGTTGATGCCGACCAGCACCGCGTCCATCACCGAGCGCAGCCGGTTTGTGTGAGCCCTCGATTCCTCGTTGGAGATCCATTTCGACTCGCCGTTCCTGGTAGCTATCTTGCCGTCCAGGCTCAGGGCCGACTTCATCAAAAAAAAGGGACGCTTCTTTTCCTGGAAGGTCACGAAGACTTCGTTGAGCCTCCTCGCCTCCTCGGAGAGCAGGCCCACCTTGACGTCTATGCCCGCTTTCCTTAAGGCCTCGGCCCCTTTTCCGTTCACCTGCGGGTTTGGGTCGAACATGGCGACGACCACCTTCCTGACGCCCGATCTGATTACCGCGTCGACGCAGGGAGGCGTCTTCTTCTCCGTGTGGCAGCACGGCTCCAGGGTTACCACGAGCGTCGCGCCCCGGCTACCGTCGCCCGCGCGCTCCAGGGCGATCACCTCTGCGTGAGGTTCCCCTGCCTTCCGATGATATCCCTCTCCCAGGACACGTTGCCCTTTCACGACGAGGGCGCCTACCATCGGGTTCGGAGACGTTGTTCCCAGTCCTTTTTTCGCAAGGGAAAGGGCCAACCGCATGAAGTCTTCTTCTTTCATGTTTCCCCTTTTGAAAACATATCATTCACTTCTTGCCTGGGCGGGGAAACGTGAAACACTCTGTGTTTTTTCATGTTTCCTCTTCTTTCACGCTTCGCCCTTCTTCAGGAGCAGGTCCTTCAGCTCTTCCATGAATTCGGTAATATCCTTGAACTGGCGGTAAACGGAGGCGAACCGGACGTAAGCGACCCCGTCGAGCCTTTTCAGCTCATCCATCACCATGCGTCCTATCTCCGTGGTCGTTACCTCTTTCTCTCCCCGCTCCGTCAAGTCGTACTCGATCCTCGACACGGCTTTTTCGAGGTCCGTGATCCCCACGGGCCGCTTTTCACAGGCTTTTCTCAAGCCCGAAAGGATCTTCCCTCTGTCGAAGGCTTCTCTCCGGCCGTCTTTCTTCACGACGAGCGGCAGACCCTCTTCCACCATCTCCGCGGTGCTGAACCGCTTCGAGCACCCAAGACATTCGCGGCGCCTCCTGATGGCGTCCATCTCCTTGCTCGTCCTCGAATCGATTACCCTGCTTTCGGCGAACCCGCAGTAGGGACATTTCATCGGACCGCACCCTGTCCCTTTACGCAAGCCCCATAAAGGCTTCCGTGCTCATTTTATGCGCTTTCAGGCGCGTGGGCATCACGCGCCTGAAAGCTTACCCCGAGGTCCCCCAACGGCTTCATTCTCAGGCTTTCGCTACCCGCGTTATTATTATACCCGATTCCGAGATCAAAGTGGCCGCAAGATCATCGGGGTACCCTTCCAGGTGCAGCACCTGTTCGATCCCCGCGTTGATTATCATCTTCACGCATATGGAACAGGGCAGGTGAGTGGAATAGAGCACCGCCCCTTTTATGGAAACGCCGTGATAGGCCGCCTGTATGATGGCGTTTTGCTCTGCGTGGAGACCCCTGCAGAGCTCGTGCCGCTCACCGGAGGCCACGTGTCTCGTTTCGCGCAAGCACCCCAGGTCACCGCAATGCTTAAGACCGCTCGGCGCGCCGTTATAGCCCGTGGCGAGGATGCGCTTGTCCTTGACGATAAGGGCGCCCACCGTCCTCCTCAGGCACGTGGACCGTTTGGCGACGATGCCCGCTATTTCCATGAAATAGGCGTCCCAGTCGGGGCGTGGGCCTTTATGCGTGGCGGAGTCCGTGGGTGCCGCGGCAGTCATAGGGCATAGATGCGGGAGTAGAAGGGGAACCTGCGACAGAGCTCCTTCACCTCGGCCTTTGACCTGTCCTGGAGCTGCGTGTCCCGNNGGCGTGCCGATCCGTATGCCGCTCGCCACGTTCGGCCCTTTCGTATCGAAAGGGATCACGTTTCTGTTGAGTACTATCCCGGCCTTCTCCAGGCTTTCCTGCGCTTCTATGCCGGTGATGCCCTTTCCGGTGAGGTCGACAAGGAAAAGATGGTTGTCCGTCCCCCCCGACACGATCCTGTACCCCCGCCTCGTAAGACAGGATGCGAGATGACGGGAGTTCTTGATGATCTGCTCCTGATAGACCCTGAATCCGGGGGCCATCGCATTCTTGAGGGCCACCGCCTTGGCGGCGATCACGTGCATGAGAGGCCCCCCCTGGATACCGGGGAAAACCGTTGAGTCAATGAGCTTGCCATGCTGCTTGTCAGAGAGGATCAGCCCTCCCCTCGGCCCTCGCAGGGTCTTGTGCGTCGTGCCCGTGACGAAGTGGGCGGCGCCGACCGGGCTCGGGTGGAGACCGACGGCGACGGCGCCCGCGATGTGCGCCATGTCGACGAGGAGGTACGCGCCCGCTTCATCGGCTATCTCCCTGAATTTCCCGAAATCTATGATCCTGGAGTACGCGCTCGCGCCCGCGATGATCAGTTTTGGCCTTTCCTTAAGGGCAATCTTCCGCACCTGGTCGTAATCGATCCGTTCGTCTTTCCGGGAGAGCTGATAAAACAGCGGGGTGAAAAAGCGGCCCGAGAAGCTCGACGGCGCGCCGTGGGTGAGATGGCCGCCGTGGGTGAGGTCCATGCCGAGGATCTTGTCCCCCGGGCGCAGCACCGCGAAAAAGACCGCCATATTGGCCGACGACCCCGAGTGGGGCTGGACGTTCGCGTATTCGGCGCCGAAGAGCTTGCAGGCCCGCTCGATACAGATGCGCTCGATGGCGTCCACGTAGCGGCAGCCGCCATAGAAACGCCGGTCGGGATAGCCTTCGGCGTACTTGTT
>PLSJ01000118.1 GCA_003165115.1 Syntrophaceae bacterium
TGGCCCTGCGTATGCACCTATCAAGATTTGCTTCCCTGTTTTTAGATTCTCCTCTCTTCTGTGTTTTCTTCCCCTCTTTTTTTCCTGATATTCCCCAGGTGACTTCCGCGTCCTCCTCTCCATAGTCAATGAGTGTGAGTTTATGCCGGGGAGTCATGGCAACCCCCCTGGTAATTCACAGTTTAACGAGATGTGTCCTCTATATAAATCTAGAAAGACCCTCGCCGCTTCGCGGCGAGCCCTGCCCGAGCCGCCCCCGCCCCCGTGCTCCTCCGTCCGCGCGGGAGACGGGGGACAAGCTCGGGGCAGGCTTTATCCCCCCTGAAAGTTGTGCCGTACCGATCCACCAGAGGCCCACACCGTTACTCATCGGTTTTCACCGAAGGAAGCCGATGCAGGGGAGGCCCCAGCAAAGGGTTTCGGCTGCGAAGACTCAGTGGGCGGAATGCATAATAAAGCGCCCACCGATCCGGCAGATCAAGACCAGGCGAGATAACATGCAGATGCGACGATTCGTCCGACTCACGCTTACTTGACTTTCCCCCGAAATCGACTACAATAACATTGTCACGTGCTGATAACATGTGGCACCTAACCTCCCGCCACCGGACGCCCCGCCAAGAGTACCCGGTGGCTTTTTTTTTGAAGAAGTTCAGGTGTCCGCCTGGGTGTCCCATGACCACCCACATTGCCCTATCGGGGCAAATGTCTACGAATCATCCCGAACTTTCTTCTTCTTTGATTTTGAGAGGTTAGATTTGATTGTGTGACGTGGCTTTGCGGTAGGTTTGCCCTTTTTCAAACTGGCAGTCATGAGGCCGAGGGTTCGATCCCCTTCAGCTCCACCAATCTTTTCAAGTACTTACATCCCTTCGGTTTCTTCCTTACAGGTCAGCGGTCAGAAACGCTCTACCGCGCAAGCCACTTCGTCTTGAATACCCGCACGCGACCTCCGGCATCGGCGTCAACGTGCACTATAGCACCCCGTGCCATGGTGCAAGCGTCTTATTTCAAAGGCTTCTGGCTAAAACGGCTTGGTCTGGGGAGAAAGAGAGAATTCCGGGAGGGGGTAGATCGCGGGAGGATCGTGCTGCGGGGAGGATCTTATGCTACGTCGCTCTGTTCATACCACTTATAATCCGGTCGAACCCGATCAGTGCGGCGGTCCTTTCGGAGTCGCTCCGGCGCGGCCTTGAGCTTCCATGGGTCTGTCTTCCACGGTAGCTGTGGCCCTAAAGACATGCAATGCCGGCCGCCAGTCTGCTCGTGAAGGTCTCGACCTCCACCACCGGACAATGAAGCCGCTTGGCTCCGAAACGGTGTTTCACGACGTCGACCCCGGTGTGTCCGCCGCTCGGATTGAGATCGAACCATGAGTATCCTTCCTCACAGGCTGTCTTGAGGCCCTCGAAGATGAGAAGGGTGAAGGGCTGGAACCGTCGCAAATATTCCCCGGCGGTGGCCGCGTGCCACACGACGACATGGTTCCTCGCATGGAAATTCAATATGCCGCCTATGACCTTGTCATTATACACCGCAAGCCAAAGCCTGATAAAGGGAGAATGTCTGCGGGCCATTTCCTCGAACAACTCCCACCCGTATACAGACGTCGCTTTCTCACCCCATCGCCGCAGCGTATCCTGATAAACCGTGTAGTATGCCTTCCAGTCGTCTCGCCCGGCGGCAAGTCGAATCGAAACCCCTTCCCTGAGCGCCCTGCGTGCGACGCGCCGCTTCTCGGGGCTCCAACCGCTGAAGATCGTATCGAACCCGTCCCTCAGGTCCAGCACGTGTGTTTCGTCGTCTCTGGTCGTCCTGACGCCCGTCTTAAAGGAGAGTTTTTCGTAAGGGTTCAGCCGCCAAAGGAGGTTGCCGCATTTTCTTGTCAAATAATCGGTCAGCAGCAGCGCGTGCCCGACCTCCAGTTTGTCGGACGCTATCCAACCGCCAAAGGTGCCGGCGGGAGAGGTGACGCTATTCTTGATCAGCCCTCCGAAGGTTTTCGAGGTCGTCAGCGGAAGCAGCGCTTTCATCCCGTCGGAGAAGGTTACCAGCGCCGGTTCGGGAAGCATTTTCCCCTTGGTGTAGACCTGCCACAGCTCCGCCCACTCCCTGGAGTGAAAGTACGTCGAATAATCACATTCCTTCCACACAAAATCCCATTCTTCAGGCGCCGCAGCGCGAATATCGGTTATAGAAAGACTCATTCGGCCCTCCCCATGTTGCATGCTCAGATCGCTTTCGCCTTCTTCATGAAATAATCGGTCGTCTTCCTCAGCCCTTCTTCGAGGGGCACGCCGGGCTCCCAGCGCAGCAGTTCCCTCGCCCTGGAAATGTCGGGGCAGCGCCTCTTCGGGTCATCGTCGGGCAGCGCCTCGAAACGGACTTTCGACCGGGCGCCGACCATCTCTATGATGCGTTCCGCCAAAACCACAACCGGGACCTCCTGGGGGTTGCCGAGATTGATGGGCCCGGGAAAGCCCGACAGGTGCGGCTTTGTGTAATCCCTCTCCCGCACGCACTCCCCGGTTTCGTAATCCATCATGCGGATCAAGCCCTCGACGAGGTCATCCACGTAGCAAAAAGAGCGCGTCTGCGACCCATCTCCGTAGACGGTAATATCCTCTCCCTTGAGCGCCTGCGTAACGAAATTGCTGATTACCCTGCCGTCGTCGGCGCGCATCCGTGGTCCGTACGTGTTGAATATGCGCACCACCTTGATATCCACCTTGTTCTGACGCATGTAATCAAAAAAGAGGGTTTCGGCTACCCGCTTGCCCTCGTCGTAGCAGCTCCTCTTGCCGATGGGGTTGACGTTCCCCCAGTACTCTTCCCTCTGGGGATGGCAGTCCGGGTCGCCGTATACCTCGCTCGTGGACGCCTGGAGCACCCTCGCCCTGATACGCTTCGCGAGGCCGAGCACGTTGAGCGCCCCCAGTACGTTCACTTTCGTCGTCTTGACCGGGTTGTACTGGTAATGGATCGGGCTTGCGGGGCACGCGAGGTTAAAGATCCAGTCCGCCTCTATCAGCAAGGGCAGCGTGACGTCGTGGCGCATGATCTCGAAGCCGGGATAACCGACCAGGTGCGCGATGCTGCTCTTCATGCCGGTGAAGAAGTTGTCGAGGCATATCACCTCGTGGCCGTCCCTGACCAGCCTCTCGCACAGGTGCGAGCCGATAAAGCCCGCTCCTCCGGTGACCAGTATTCTCTTCTGCTGATTGTACGTGTTAAACGTATACATCCGTCCTCCCTGCGCAGGCATACCGGAGCCTTATCTTTTTCATCTTCTCGGGCCTGTATCGGTCCCAACCGTCGAAAACCGCCGCGCTCTTTACAAGCAATTCGATCTGCTGTCGAAGCCGTCGAGGCGGTCCGAGATAACCTGTCTGCCGAAGTGGTATATGAACCTTGGATTGTTATAGAGATACCTTTTCCAAAGCCTGCCGGGTTCCTCATATAACCTGAACAGCCACTCGAGCCCGCAGTCCTGCATCCATCGCGGCGCCTGCCTTACCCGGCCGGCATGGAAATCGAATGCCGCTCCCACCCCGACCATGACCGGTGTGCTGATGCGGCCCAGGTGTCCCGCCATCCAGTACTCCTGTTTCGGGGCGCCGAGGCCCACCCACAGAATGTCCGCGCCGCTCGCGTTTATCGCTTTCACCACCTGATCGTCCTCGGTCTTCGTCAAAGGACGGAACGGAGGGGCGTAACAACCGGCGATTTTGAGCCCCGGAAAGCGTTTTGACAGGTTTTCCGCGAGTCGCTCCGGCACACCCTGCGCGCCGCCGTAGAAGAAGTGGGAACGGTCTTCATCGACGCTCCTTTTGCAGACGGCCAGAAGCAAATCGGGTCCGTAGACCCTTTCCGGCTGGTCGAAACCGAGCAGCTTCGCCGCCCATACCAGCGGCATTCCATCCGGCACGGCCAGGGTCGCGTCATTGGTGATTTGCCGAAACCTCTCATCATCCACGCCCGTCATGACGGTATGCACGTTACACACGCACACATAATGCCTTCCCCCCGACGCGGCCAAATTTTCGATGGACCGCGCCGTTTGGTCGAGGCTGACCAGGCTAATCCTTGTATTCAACACCGATATGCTTGCGATCATGTCTTTTGACCTCCGATACACGTCTGTTGTGGTGACGGCAGCTATATGTGGGAACACCTTCGCGAAGAGTTTTGAGAACTGTCGCGGGACAGCAGGCGTTGGTATTTATCTTCCAGCGCCGATACTTCGGTGACAATGTTGTGGTGTGCTTCGATATGCGCCCTGCCGGCCAGGCCCATCTCCTCCCACTCTTCCGGACGATCGAGGAGATGCGACAAAGCACCTTTCAGCCCGTCCGCATCTCTCTCCGGGACCAGGATTGCACTTTTCCCCGGGACGGTGACGTACGGGATATCGGCGTGAAACGTCGACACGACCGGCATTCCCATAGCCTGGGCCTCCAGGATCACCGTCGGCGCGCCACCTTCCGTGTCTCCGTTCGAGGCAACCACGCTCGGGTGCAAAAAGATGCTTGCCGCAGCCATCTCGCNNTATTCCCGATAATTCATCAACCCGAGCAGCTTGACGCAGTCGTCCAGCCTGTTCTTCCGGATGAACTTCTCGAATTCCCCGGCGAGCTTACCCGAGCCGATGATCCTCAGCTCGAAATCCTTTCTCTCCTTCCCTAGCTCGCCCACCGCCCGGAGCGCGTAGATAAGGCCCTTCTTTTCGGTAAAGCGCCCTGTAAAGAGGATCCTCACCCTG
>PLSJ01000131.1 GCA_003165115.1 Syntrophaceae bacterium
AGATGGATCTCGATGATATCGCCTTCTGCGATGTGGGTGACATCGAGCTCCGCCAGGGAGATCTGCTCTACTCCCTGGGCGTGATAAAGGGCGCTGTCGACGAGATCGTGAGAGAAGGCGGGAAGTTTCTCATTCTGGGAGGCGAGCATCTCATCACCTATCCCATATTGAAGGCGCTGAAGGCGCGCATCAAAGAGGTTCAGATCGTCCATTTCGACGCCCATTGCGACCTGCGGGATGAATACGAAGGGCAGAAGCTTTCCCATGCCACAGTCATGAAACGGGTGAAAGAACTGGACGGGTCCGATATTTTTCAGATAGGGATACGATCGGGCACGAGACAAGAATTCGAAGAGCTCCTCCTGATCGAATCGCCTGAAGCCTTGGCTGCTCGTCTGGACAGGAGCGCCCCGGTTTACCTCACCTTTGACATGGACGTCTTCGACCCGTCTTTGGTTGCCGGGGTCACGACCCCGGAACCGGGGGGCCTCACGTTCCGCGAAGTCATTGAATATCTGATTGTTGTCAGGGGGATGCATCTCGTAGGGGCAGATATCGTCGAACTGTCTCCCGATTACGATACGACTTTTGTTTCTTCTATTTCCGCCTCAAAGGTCGCCAGGGAGATGCTCATGCTCTTGCATGGGTAGCGCGGCCGATACGGCGAATCAAGAGCGTTGGGAGGGTCCGTATGAATGAAAAGAAGGGCCGTGGAAAAATAATGATAATCGGCGCCGGGGGTGTGGCGACCGTTGCGGCGCACAAATGCGCACAGGTCCCCGACGTCTTCAGGGAAATAATGGTCGCGAGCAGGACCTTCTCCAAGTGCGAGGCGATCAGGGAAGACATCGCGCGACGATACGGCAGAGACATCCGGACGGCACAGGTGGACGCCGACAACGTCGCGGAGCTTTCCGCCCTCATCGACAGGTTCCGGCCCGACGTCGTCCTTAATCTCGCCCTCCCTTACCAGGACCTGCATATCATGGACGCCTGCCTGGAGACGGGGGTGGACTACGTAGACACCGCCAATTATGAGCCACCGGATGCGGCCCATTTCGAGTATAGCTGGCAATGGGCATACCGGGAGCGGTTCGTGCAGAAAGGGATCATGGCCGTGCTCGGTTCGGGGTTCGACCCCGGTGTCACCAATATCTTTACCGCATATTGTCAGAAGCATCTCTTCGACGAGATACATTACCTGGATATCCTGGACTGCAATGCAGGAAGCCACGGCCACCCCTTTGCGACGAACTTCAACCCCGAGATCAATATCCGGGAGATAACACAGCCGGTGAGGCACTGGAAACAGGGGAAATGGGTGGTGACCCCCGCGATCATCGAGGAAGGCAGCGTCCATTTTACCTTCGATTACCCGATAGCAGGGGCAAAGGAAAGCTATCTCCTCTACCATGAAGAACTCGAATCACTTGTGCAGCACGTAAGGGGGCTGACGAGGGCAAGATTTTGGATGACGTTCTCCGATACCTATCTCAACCACCTGAGGGTGCTCAGGAACGTCGGCATGACAAGGATAGATGAGGTCGACTACGAAGGGCATAAGGTCGTTCCCGTAAAGTTCCTGAAAAGCCTGCTGCCCGAGCCTGCTTCACTTGGATCGAACTACAAGGGAAAAACGGTCATCGGCAACATCATGAGTGGAAAAAAGGACGGCAAGGGCATTACCAGATATATCTACAACGTGTGCGACCATGAAGAGGCATTCAGGGAAACTGGAACGCAGGCGATTGCCTACACGACCGGTGTCCCCGCGATGATCGGCGCGATGATGCTGCTCACCGGAGTCTGGCAAGGGACCGGAGTATACACGACGGAGGAGCTCGATCCCGATAAGTTCATGGAGGCGCTCAACACCTACGGTCTCCCCTGGCAGGTGGTGGAGCATGCGCCACTTCCCTTTTGAAGGTTTGAGGCCGACCCGATGGATGGGAGCGGAATCGAAAGCACGATCCGGGCCATCACCGCAAAGGATAGACGCGCCGCGGGAGAGTACCACGCCTTGTCCGACGGCGCGAGAAAAGAGGTGATCGATGCGCTCGGTCGTAGCGCCGTCGAGTCGCTGACGCACATAATCAAGAACGCGAAGAAAGAACGGTTCGAGGCAGGATATGAAAGGTTCCTCGCGATCGCAAACGACGCCATAAGGACCCCGGTTTACCTCCTGGACGAAACCCTTATCGAAGAAAATATGCGGGTGACGCGATACGTGAAAGACCGGACGGGCTGCAAGATTTTGCACGCGCTGAAAGCGTACGCCTCTTTCGCCACGTTCCCCATGATGGGCAGATACCTGGACGGAACGTGCGCGAGCGGTGCGAACGAAGCCAGGCTCGGTCATGAAGAATTCGCCGGTGAAGTGCACACTTTCGCGGCGGCATATAAAGAAGAAGAATTGAGGCGGATACTCAGGTATTCGAACTCCATCATATTCAATTCGTTTTATCAGCTCGACAAATTCGGGAAAATGGCAAGGAAGAATGGCAAGGAAATAGGCCTGAGGGTCAATCCGGGCTACGCCGAGGTAGCCACGGAGATATACAACCCCTGCGCGCCATGTTCGAGGCTGGGGATCACCCATGAGGTGTTCGCCGAGGAATTCCCGAAGTATAGGCACATGGTGGACGGGCTCCACTTCCATGCGATGTGCGAGCAGAATTCCGACGTGCTCGAAAGAATTCTGGACACCTTCGGGAAACTCTACGGACGGTACGTCCAGGGGTTGCGATGGGTAAATTTCGGAGGCGGCCACCACATCACGCGCGATGATTACGATATCGAGCGCCTCATTAAACTGATCAACGCCTTCAAAAGAGAATACGACGTGCAGGTATACCTGGAGCCCGGTGAATCGAGCGTCTACAACGCAGGGGTTTTGATCTCATCCGTTCTGGATATTGTAAGGAATGAGATGGAAGTCGCGATAGTGGATGCCTCGGCCGAAACGCATATGCCGGATGTGCTGCTCATGCCCTACAGGCCGCATATCATGAAATCGGCCCCGCCGCACGAGTTGGCCCACACCTACAGGGTCGCGGGACCGAGCTGCCTCGCGGGCGACGTCATGGGCGACTATTCCTTCGTCCGGCCCCTGGACAGGGGAGACAAGCTCGCTTTTACCGACATGGCCCTCTACAGCATAGTGAAGAGCACGACCTTTAATGGAATAAACCTCCCGGATATCGCCGTCATCAGGGACGGGGGGACGATAGAGGTCGTGAAGAGGTTCGGCTATAAGGATTACAGGGGCAGGCTGTCATGATCGTCCCTTCGGCTTCCCCGCGCTGGTGGCCGGACCTTCGGAAAAGGTGTTGAAAAGTTCCGAGAAATATATTACAAATTGTACTCCGTGGGGAGAGTCCTAATAATTTTTTGGAGAGGCAATGAAGTATCCGATAACGCGTGAAGGTCACGACAGCTTAAAGAAAGACCTCGAATATTTGAGGAACACGAAGCGGCCAAAGATAATCCTGGCTATAGAGGAAGCCCGCGAGCACGGAGACCTGTCCGAGAACGCGGAGTACGAGGCGGCCAAGGAAGAGTACCAATTCCTTCTGAAGAAGATCGGCGAGCTGGAAGAGATGCTCAAGCAGTGCGAGATCGTCGACGTGAAGAAGAACTCTAACGGCATGGTCGAGTTCGGCGGTCGTGTTTCCCTGAAGAACCTCGATACCGATGAAGAGGTTGTCTATACCGTGGTGGGACCGTATGAATCGGACATGAAAAAGGGGAAGATATCGATGACCTCCCCTCTCGGGCGTGCGCTTTTGGGCAAAAAGATCGGAGACGAGGTGACCTTTTCGGCGCCGGGCGGGGAACGGACCTACGAAATCATCACCGTTTCATGGCCCGTGGTCTCACCTTCGTAAGAGTCACCGCCGCATCAGCCGACCCTGGCATCCCCGGATTTCCCTCATCCGAAATGCTTGCGACAGATTTCCTGGAGCGATCCTTCGACGTCCCGCCTGAAGGCTTCATAGCGCTTCATGAAATCACGCGCCTCCGGCGTGAGCCGTGAGCCTCCTCCCGAGACGCCGCCCACCTTCCGTTCGAGCAGGGTAAATCCGAGCCGCCGTTCCATGGTCTGGAGCATGACCCAGGCTTTCCTGTAAGACATCTTCATGTCGGCAGCGGCCCTGTGCAGGGACCCGGTCGTCTCGACCCTCTGCAGCAGCCTGTCCGGCCCCTCTCCAAATGCCTTCCCGTTGCAGTCAAGCCACACTTTGTAGGCGATCTTCAATGAATCCATCGACATGCGCCAATTGTAACGGATACCTCCAACGCCTGTCAAGTATTCCGTTCGGGCCATAACCGGACGAATATGGGCGGGACCGGAACGCTGCTTGATATTGCTGGGCCGGACATGGTAAATAATCATCTTCGTACGCGGTCCCTTCCGAAAGGACGATACGGCCGCCGGGGGCGGCACCGCGTGCCGTCGAGCCTACATATATATGATGTTTGGCGGAGGAGAAGCGTGACAAAAGTTCTTATCGCTGTTGCCGCGCTGTGTCTCGCGCTGCCGGGGTCCGGTTTTGCGGGGAGCGCGACGAGCCGGTGGGATCTGACCATCGGCGGGTACGTGAAGGTGGATGCGGGCTTTACAAGCCAGGCATCCGGGCCGGCGGCGGCAGGTCTTGAACAATATTGGCCCGACCGGGACAACGCCGGTAGAGACCAGAACGTGGCGAACAAGAGCGGCAGCTTCGACATGGCCACGGGCCAGACGGCCCTCAACTTCCTCGTCAAGGGCCCCGATACCTGGGGGGCGAAGAGCACGGCCTTTATCCAGGGGAACTTCCTCGGGGTGACCACGAACAGCGGGACCGCCGGCGCGAGGTACGGGACCTTTACCATGACCCATGCCTACATGGACCTCACCTGGCCCGCCACGAAGCTGACCGTGGGGCAAACGTGGCAGTCCTGGGGGTTCCTGCCTTCCTACACCTTCCTCGGCGTCTACGACCTCCTCATGGCGGGCAGGGGCAATACGGTACCCCAAATCACGGTGACCCGTAATTTCGGCACAGGCTTCCGTGGGTCTATCGGCATCCAGGAGCCCTACAACTCCCGCGACCAGATCGGCGGCTCCGCCAACCTCGCCACGGCGCAATCCCCCCTGGGCATGTCATCCGTGGTGGGTTTCAATACCTCTTCCGTAAGGGTCACGACCGATATCCCCGATTTCACGGCGGAGATCGACTTCACGTCGGAGGCAGCCGGCAAGATCGGCCCACAGGCCCTCCAGCTTGCCCTGGGCGGCTTCTGGGGGCAGGACAACATCATCTACACCGATACCACCAGGACAGCCGCCTACAACGTGGCACACGCGACGAGATGGGCCACGGCGCTCAAGGCGTTCGTGCCCCTTATCCCCGAAAAGAACCTGAACAAGGCGGGCGCCCTGTCCGTGTCTGGATCGGTTTTCAGCGGGCAGAACCTGGCCAACTGGTTCCTCGGCGCCAGGAACATCATCTCCCTCATCCCGTACGACAGACCCGGCGCCAACGCGGACTATGCCGTGCCGGTAACGACGGGCGGCTGGGCACAGGTGAGCTACTACTTCACCGACAAGGTGTACACGAACGGCCTGTTCGGCTACAACAGGAACTACGAGAGCGCAATATACAAAGAGATCTATCCTAACCAGATCAACCAGTGGCAGCAGTGGATCATCAACGTGATCTACGACGTGAACCCTGCTGTAAGGTTCGGCGTGGAGTATAGCTACACGGCGGCCACCTTCAACGGCAAAGGCCTGAACAACGGCGGGAACGCGGCACCTTTCAACGGCCAGCTCGCAGGCTACGGAGTCCCTGGCGGCTCGACTGCAACGCCTGGCACCGCCACCTACCTCGACTCGAAGGGAAGCGTCCAGAACGGAAGAATCTCCTTCTGGTACTTCTTCTAACAAGAACGCACACGCAGTCTGCATAAAAGACGCACAAGGGGGCCTTTTCGAAGGCCCCCTTTCTTTACTAAGCGGTCTCGAAGCAGCGCCCGGCTGCAACCACCCCTCACCCCGGCCCTCTCCCCCAAGGGGCGAGGGAGTTTAAAGGGGGGAGTAGACCATTCCGCCGTTGTATCTCCGGCACCTCCGAGCCGATGGAGATCTTGTTCAGGTTGCTCACTATGGGCTGCCCCTCCAGAAAGAGGATGCGCCCGATCAGCTTCTCCGCGTGTTTCATCTCGACGATCGCCCGTTTGCGGATCATCTCGTGGAGCCGCTCGTACTTCCAGTTGTCGCACATCTCCGCATGGACGAAGTACTGGTTGATGGCCGTCAGCTCTTCGGCCAGGCGCGCGTTCAGTTGGGCGATCAGCTTGTCGTTTCCCTTCATCCGTAGCCTCCTCATGAATTTGGTGGTATAGTCAAATGTCCGGTCGAGTGCGCTCCGGTAATGCTTCTCTCTCCCCGGCTGGGACAGAAGAAACAGGCGCTATTCCCCATCCCCTCGCCCCTTCGGGGAGGGGATGGGGTGAGAGGCATTTTCAAGAAATGTAATCAGAATTCTTAAGGAGGCAAGGTGGAAGGCGGAGGTTTCGTTTTCGTCCGGCGCGCGGACAGGTAACGGGGTTTACCCGTCGGGTTTCCGTGCGTCGCTAAAAAAGCGCATCGGGACCCGCTCCGAAGGCGTCCTTACTCTTGCGCTTCTTCATCGCCATGCGTCTCTCGCTATAGCGGGCGTTATGCGTGATATTCTTCTGTACGGTAATGAAAGGCGGAAGTCGGATGGTCTTTTCCTCGCCGGCGGTATCGAACGGTTCCGCCTCCAACACGGTAAGGCCGTCGTATCTCCCCTTGTAGCGGTCGATCTCGATATGCTGGTCGTTCCACAAAAAAGAAGAGCGTTCCTTTGCCAGGACCTCGGTCCCCGGCTCCCGGAGCCTCGCAAGGCTTACATAGTGTGCCTCCGTGATCAGCTCCTCCTCTTCGATGCGCGCACCCGCCGTCCTTGTCCTCGTGAGGAAGTAGAGGTACGACCCATCGCGGCCCCGTCTCTTGATCCGTATTTCCTCATCCCGGTTCTTCGGCCGCAGGTAGATCTGCTCTATCTCGACGGTCTGATGCGTCGGCAGGAGGTGGTCGCCGACCCGCGCGACGAGGTATCGTTCCTTCGTCTCGCGGGGAGCGGGCATCCCGAGGATCTGCAGGATCGTCGAAAAGGTCCTCCTGATCTTGCCCTGGAAATCGGTCCGGTTGTCGATGATGCGGAAGCGTGGATGGCCGAGCCAGCTTTCGCGTATCTTCCGGTCGATGAGGACCGCTTCCTCGGCGGTCTCGATGCGGGCGGAGTTGTTCTCGCCCGTGTAGTACTCCCTCGCCCCTTCCGCCGCCGTGACAAGATGGATCACCGCGTGGTACCGGTCGCGCAGGCGCACTTCACTTAAGCCCTTGCGCTTGAGTATGCCTTTGAAGTCGTCGTGAGGCATGAATGCCTTGATGTCCATGACGCCCCGGTCGAGGAGAAGCACCTTTTTTCTCTCCGGAAAGATCTGCATCACTGCCCGCAGGTAAGTCTCCTCGAAAGAAAGCTGCATGTCGAGTATGGCTTCTTCGTACATGGCCACCTGCTTCGGCCTGTCCATCTTTCGCCTGTCGATGCCGTTGTTTGTGATCAACGTCGCCGTTTCCGGTATAACAAAGACCATCAGGCCGTAATCGGACAGCTTTTCGGTGAGATATGCGAGGGAGGAGCTTTTCCCCGAGCACGGTCCACCCGTGAGGACAATCGTGTAGACGGGCTCGATGAGCGGGGACGCAGTGAACATGGCGACAAATCCTTCGGCGCAAATGTGTGCCGGAACCCATTTTAGCCTGTCCGGGGTGCGCGAGGCAAGTGTTTGTGGAGGCAGTCGTGACTTTCGCTACTTGACAGTACTTTAATAAATATTTTATATATGACTGTGTCATTCGACGGCATCGGGGAGAACGGCGGGACGCAAGTCATGGTCATGAATCGGGGGAATGGAGAAACGAGCATGTGGATAGAGACGGATCATCACGGCATGGTTAACCTAGACTACGTAAAAAGGATCGATCTCGCGGGAGAGATCGAGAAAAATAGCTTCGGGATATACCTGTTCGATGTGGACGGCAACACGTACCCCATCGTGGACGTGTCCCGTTTCAGGAACATCGGGGTCTTTCAGGGGAAGGAGACCGATCAGGACGTGCATACGGCCGTGTACACGTTCTATGTGATTGCAAAGAGGCTCATAGGCAGCCGTAAAGATCAGGAGATCATCACGATCGAGGCCATTTACAAGGAGTTTGCGTCCGAGTGGTACGCGCAGCAGAGAAAAGAAATGGCCAAGACGGAGGAGGAGCAGGGGCCGAAGGAAGGCGAGAGCCCGATTTCGGAAGAGGGAGAGGCCATTGCGGAACGGTCGGACAAGGTGCACGATTTTTCGGATATGAAGCAGTTCCTCGATGCGTACGGCCAAAGTTATTTCGTCAAGTTTCAAAAGAAACCCGCCCTGCGTTACGAGAACGAAGGGAAGATCGCACGCGACCTCGTCAGGCTTTATCCCCTCGAGAAGCTGAAGACGATGCTCGTCTGGTACTTCGAGTCGGACGAGGATTTCATCACGAAGGCCAACTACGATATGAAGACCTTCAAGGCCATTCTGGAAAGAACGCGAAAGGCGGGCAACTCCGAGGAGTAAGATTTTTCTTGCACGGCGCGTTTTTGTCGTGTAAGATACCATAAGTCTTTACATTTAAACCCGCGTTGCATTAATTAATTACCGAACAGGGAAAACTTATGAGATGGCGGTTCAAAATCGCTTTGGCAACTGTTCCCGTAGTCCTTCTCGCGGGCCTCGTGGTGGGGTTTGCCTATAAGCCCGCGCAGGCATTGGATGAATCCGAGAAATCCGTGGTTGTCGAACAGATTGTCGCTTATCTGAAAGGCACGGACGTCGATATGCGGGAGGATAAGCTGAAAGCGGTAATCCATACCGTGCGCGACCAATCGAAGCAGCACGACCTGGATTACCGGCTGGCCCTTGCGGTGATCAAGGTGGAGAGCAATTTCAACCGTGACGTGGTCTCACGGAAGGGGGCCAGGGGCCTTTTTCAGATCAAGCCCTCCCTGGCCAAGTATATAGCCAAAGACGCCGGCGTGACGTGGAACGGCAACCAATGCCTGCACGAGCCGGATAACAACATCAAGCTCGGCATCTACCATCTTTCGAAGCTCGTGGAAGACTTCAAGAACCTGCCCACCGCCCTCCATGCGTACAACGCAGGGGCGAGCAAGATAAAAGCCCGGCAGACAGCCAAAGGTGCGTCAAAGAGCGTCTTCACGAAGCGCGTCTTGAAAGAATACCGGAACAACATCGCCGTATTGCCCGAAATGGACGAATCGGACTAGATTCCGCGATAACGCCTTCGTTATCCCTCTCCTCTTTATTTCCCGACAGGTAAAGTACCCAATTCGGTAGGCACCCCCTCACCCCGGTCAGGGCTGAAGGGAATGGACGAGCCGCTTCGCGCTCCGCCCGCGTCGGTCGGCGGCGTAAGCGGCAGACCCGGCGGCGTCGGTGGGACGCCCGCGTATACCGCCGGGGCAGGGGCCCGCCGGACCCTTACGGACCCGGAAAAGGGGTAGAGGCTGCTCAAGGCGGCGTCTGTCTGGGTCTCCGCGCGCGCATAAGGCGGCAAAAGCAAAGGAGAGCCCAATTGGGCCGCGGCCGAGCCTCCGGCCGGGTCGGTCCCGGTAGTCCCGAGCACGGTCCCCCCGTAAATGGTGCTTCCGTATTCGGATATACCGGTGGTGCCTATAAAGGAATTGCCCGCCGGCGGCGGCGCGGGCGGCATCATGTTGGGAGGGGGAGGGCCGACCGGGGTTTCCGCTGTCGGCGGCCCCGGAATGTTTATGGGCAGGCCCCCGGGTATGGCGCTTAAGGGAATCGGAAACCATGTCGGCTGAGCAAAGGCGTTTTGTCCGTAAAAAAAGAATACGGATGACAGCAGCAGTATTGCGCAAAACACGTGTTTTCGCTTCATATGCCCCTCCCGCCCTTTTGATGGATAGTCAAATATAAGCACATTCCCGGCCCTGTCAATTCTCGGGCCAACCATTTTGCGGGTAGGGGACGAAAAATGCCCGCGTTCGACTTTTTTGTGAGACCTCTTGAAATTCCTTTTCGCGAATCCCACCTTTAATATAGGTGGCAGGTCGGGTGTAGCCGCGAAGGAACTGATATCCGTAAGGGGGAGGGTATTGGGCCGATTCCTTCCGAGCCGGCTAGGCGTTGTTTTTACTCCCAGGGCAACGTCCCGTGCCCCGGCCGCCACCTTCCTTTCCTTTCCCCACAATTCACCCGGACAGGGTTAGCCCTCACGTGTCCGCCCAAGACTTGACAAGAGACCCCGATTGTCGGTAAAACATCTGCAGTCAAGTCGATGGAGGACCAACCCATGAAAAGAAGAACCCTTGGAGCGACCCTGGTGATGGGCTTCCTTTTGATTACGGGTGCTTACGGGCAGGAAAGGGCGCGTGCCGCGGACAACGCGCCCGTGCTGCCTTCAAAAAGAGCGGCGGTAACGCCCGTGGGATTCAGGCGCGCGGTGGCGAAACCGGACTTCAGCGGAAGGGTCGTCAGGATAGATCTTGCGTCGGAGACGTTATCTTTGAAGGGCAGAGAGACTACCGTGACATTCGACGCCTCGACGCCCGCCCTGTCGGGCTATCGGGCTATTTCCGATATACACGTGGGGGACTCGGTCGCGGTTTCCTATAGTCCGGGAGGCATAAGGGTGGCAAGGCTGCTCGACACCCGGCGGATCGAGATAGAGACGCCGCCAGCGAGCCGGCCGGGAAGGACGGGCAGGCTCATGAGACGGGACCCGCGGGAGAGCGCGGGAGATTTTAACGGCGTCGACGCGAACAAGGACGGGAAGATCACGCCCGTCGAGCTTTCCATCCTGATCCCGGATATCACGCTCGACCGGTTCCGGCAGCATGACGCCAATAACGACGGTTATCTTAACAGGGCGGAGTTTGCGGAGACCGTCAGGCGACAAAGGGCGGCGGAAAGGACGAGGTAGACCGAACGGTCTGGCCCCCTGTCCGCCCTATTGCTCGGGATGCGGCCTAAATGCAGGGTCTCCCGCTCCGGGAGCCTGCTGATCGTTACCGCCCTGAGACTCACCCGTGGGGGCCGTGTTGCCGAATTGGCCCAATTGGTCGGCGCTCTGGGCGGGCGGCTGATAGGCTGACTGATCGACCGTCCACCAATCGGCGGCGCAGCCCGAAAGGGCCGGAAGGGCGAAAAGGATGCCCCCGAGGACGATCCGTGAGAGTTTGATATTGGTCATAATGTATCTCCTTGCCGAATTGAAATCGCGGCATCGTACGCATCTTTCCGGTCAAGCGCCCGTCCACGGTTGATCTGTAAAGGACTTCGGTTTTTATACCACACCACAGACAATTATTCATCAGCCGTCGGCCAAAGGACCTGAAGGGCAACCGGCTCCTCCTTCACGGGCGCGACATTTTTGTCTATGGGCCGGGGCCGCCTTCGACACTTTTGTGCACCCCGCAGGCTCATGTCACGGCCGACATCGGCAATAGTTCCGCACCCTTCCTCGCCAAGGCCCGCCGCGGCACGCCTATTGCTTATAAAAGAGTCATGAAGGTGGAGCGAAAGATCGCTTTAGCACAAGGAGGATTTATGGACACAAGTAATGGCGCGACAAAAGAGATCGCGGAACGCGCGGGAGCTGCGTGTGTGGGGGACGAGAGCCCCGATCACACCCCCTTCTTCGAGGTAAGCAAGAAAGTGGAATCGCCGGACATGCTGAAGGGCTGGGTGGAATGGTTCAAGAGGTTAAACATTCCATGCGCGGTGATGAAGACGCGCAGAGGATACGCCCTCTGGCGGAAAGGCGAGGAGGTCGGGCGCGTCAGGTCTAAAGCCTCGTCTCAGTTGATATCGAAGAATATCATTTACTCCTTCGGCCTTTAGCCGTCTGAAACGACGGCCGCACAGGCGTCGTACAGGGTGAAAGGTCGTATACCGACAAGTTCTCACGGGGAAATCGCTCACTCGCTCTTATAACGGCTTTTCGCGCGAAGCCTTATGTAAGGGTAAGTGAGCGATTTTGCCATTTTCGAAATCGTCTTACACCCCTTGTTCTCTCGTTTGCGGCAAGAGAACCCGAGCCTTACACTAAAGGCAGGGCGTGACCGGATGATGAAGGCCCCTGCCATCCAATGTCCGGTCCGGAAGGAAGAATTTTGAGAAATGACGCTTCTCTCTTTATACTCGGTTTCGGACTCGTCGCGATGACGCTCGCCTCTACAGGCATGACGCATGCGTCGCTGGGCGAGCATGCCGACTCTATCGACTCCGACAGGGAGGTGCTCTCGGCGAGACGGGGCGCCTCTACCGCGCGAAACGGCTATGCCGTCCACGAGATGACATCGGATGCGACTACCGTCAGGGAATACGTATCGCCGTCGGGGATCGTATTCGGGATCGCCTGGAACGGGCTGATGCATCCCGATCTCACCCGGCTTCTCGGCTCCTATGCCGCCCAATACCACGATACCCTGCAGCGGACCCGGCGCCAGCCCGGCCTCAGACATCAAGAGGTAAAAACGGACGGCGTTGTCGTCGAGCAATGGGGGCACATGAGGAGCCTCCAGGGCCGGGCCTATGCGCCGGACCTTATCCCGCCGGGGGTGAGCGTGGACGACATCAGGTAGTGGCCCCCTTTTTCCTATTCCTCCGGTTCTTTTCAGGAAAGTCTTGACGCAGCGATTGCTTTTGGATTATGTATCTATAGCTATGGGAATGACGCAGGGGGACATGAATAAGGAAAAGCTCGTAAAGATCATACAGGAACTGCTCAAAACAGGCGAAGAGCTCGATTTCCTTACGGAACTGAGAAAGGAAGACCTGGAAAAACTGGTTGCCTCCATCAGGGACGGGATCGACCGGTCCGGGAAACAATAACAATATTTTATTGCGCAGTGCAAATATTTTTACGGACCCCCTTAAAGCCGGTACGGCCCCTTACCTAAGGAATCGCTGATGAAAAAAGGCCTGTCCTGTCTGCTCTGTCTGGCGCTGGCGTTCTGCATCCTTCACGGATGCAGCTTCCTTAGGCCCCAGGAAACGGACGAAAAGCTTTCCGACACCGTCATTGCCTCCGAGATCAGGGCCAGGATCGAGCAAGCCGGGTTGCCGCCGGTCAGGGTCTTTGTCCTCGATGGCCGGGTGACGCTGAGCGGCACCGTGCCGAGCCAGGAGGCAAAGCAGAAGATCGTTGCCCTTGCGAAGAGCGTGGAGGACGTCGTGCTGGTGACCGCGGACCTTCAGCTTCAGAAAATACGATAGGTCCATTCGGCCAGGGGAGTGCGGATGAAAAAGGACCAACATGATCGTCCATCGCCCGTGAGGCGCCCCGGCCCTTTGCGGACCTATCCCGGTTACCCCTTGCCGCTTGGGGTCCATCTCCACGACGATGGGGCGCAATTCGCCCTCTTCAGCCGCGGCGCCAGGGCGGTAAGCCTGCTCCTCTTCGAGGACCTTCGCGATGCGCTTCCCTCCCAGACCATTACACTCGACCCCATGTACCACCGGACGGGCGACATCTGGCACATATGGGTCGAAGGCATCGGTGCGGGCCAGCTTTACGCCTATCGCGTGGACGGTCCATACAACCCGCGCGAGGGCGAGCGTTTCAGCAAACACAAGCTGCTCCTCGACCCCTACGCGACCGCTCTCTCCTCCCGCCCCCAATGGGATTTCCACAAGGCGAAGGGCTTCGACACCACGTCCCCTCTCGTCGACCTCTCCCTCTCCATCCAGGACAATGCGGACTCCGTGCCCCGATGCATCGTGACGGGTAACCGGTTCGACTGGGAGGAAAGCACGCCGCCGAAGACGTCATGGTCGGAGACCGTCATCTATGAGACTCACGTGTTGGGGCTCACCATACACCCCTCGTCGGGCGCGAAAGCACCCGGCACATTCGGCGGCGTCGTCGAAAAGATCCCTTACTTCAAGGAACTGGGGATCACCGCCGTCGAGCTCCTTCCGATCCAGGAGTTCAACGAACATGAATCGGAAAAACTGAACCCCCTGACCTGCGAGCCGCTCACAAACTACTGGGGCTACAGCACCGTCGCTTTTTTTGCGCCGAAGTCGGCCTACGCGGGGGACGTTCCGGAAGGCAGCCAGGTGCAGGAGTTCAAAGGGATGGTGAAGGAGCTGCATAAAGCGGGCATCGAGATCATTCTCGACATCGTCTTCAACCATTCGGCCGAGGGCAACGAGCTTGGGCCGACCCTCTCGTTCCGGGGCCTCGACAACACGATTTACTATATGCTGGAAAAAGACCGGCGCTGCTACCGGAATTATTCGGGGTGCGGCAATACGATCAATTGCAACCACCCGGTGGTACGCCAGTTTATCATCGACTGCCTCACCTACTGGGTGGTGAAGATGCACGTGGACGGTTTCCGCTTCGACCTCGCCTCCGTGATGGGACGCGACGAGGACGGTGCGATCATGAGGAACCCGCCGCTGCTCGCCGAGATATCGGAAAACCCCATACTGAGGGAGACGAAGCTCATCGCGGAGGCCTGGGATGCGGCGGGGGCCTACCAGGTCGGCTCTTTCCCCGGCCACCGGTGGTCGGAGTGGAACGGCAGATACCGCGACGACATCCGTATGTTCTGGAGGGGCGACCCGGGGATGGCAGGCACCCTGGCGAGCCGCATCTCGGGAAGCGCGGACATCTACCAGAAGGCGGGCAAGGAGCCGGTGAACAGCATAAATTTCGTCACCTGCCACGACGGGTTCACCCTGAACGACCTTGTCAGCTATAACGAGAAGCATAATGAGGCCAATGGGGAGGGCAACCGAGACGGTACGGACTGGAATTGCAGCTACAATCACGGCGTCGAAGGGCCATCGGACGATCCGGGCATAGAGGCGATCAGGGTCCGGCAGATCAAGAATTTTATCGCGACCCTATTCATCTCTCGCGGCGTGCCCCTTTTCCTCGGCGGCGACGAGTTCAGGCGGACGCAAAGGGGCAATAACAACGCATTCTGCCAGGATAACGAGGTATCGTGGCACAACTGGGATCTGCTGCGGAAGAACCGCGAGATCTTCACGTTCGCCAGAGAGATGATCGCATTCCGGAAAAGGAACGAGGTGCTGAGAGAGGTGAAGTTCTACACGGACAAGGACATCGCCTGGTATGGCCCCGACGGCGGCCCGCAGGACTGGGCTTACGAGGGCCGGAGCCTTGGGGCCATGATCCGCGGGAAGGACCCGTTGTACCTCATGTTCCATGCCGGTTTTGCGGACAAGGAGTTTGTCCTGCCGCCTGCCCCCGTGGGCAAGACCTGGCGCTGCGCGGTGGACACGTCGAGGGGCGTGTGGCCGGCAGGCCGGGAGGAGTCGCTCCGGCACCGGGATAGCTTCACCATGAAGCTGCGCTCTATGGCAATACTTATCGCACGGTAGACGGCCACGGGAGCGTCCGGACAAGATGTCTCGTGAGAGTGTATTCACGTGAAAGAGTCCTATTATCCGCTTTTTTTTCGCCTCACCGGCACGCTGTGCATTGTCGTTGGAGGCGGCAGGGTTGCCGAGCGAAAGGCGCGGGCACTTCTTGCGGCCGGGGCCGTGGTGCGGCTCATCAGCCCGAAAGTCACCGGCGGGCTCTCCGGACTTCATCTCCAGGGCAGAATAGAGCTGGTGGCGCGGGACTACCGTGAGGGCGACCTGAAAGGGGCCACGCTCGTTTTCGCCGCAACGGATAAAGGTGAGGTGAACGGACGGGTGCGTGAAGAATCGCGGCGCCTCGCCATTCCCCTGAACGCCGTCGATAACCCCGGCATGTGCGATTTTATCGTCCCCAGCCTGATAAGGAAGGGGCCTCTCCTTATCGCGATCTCCACCTCTGGTGTCCTGCCTTTATTGTCGAAAAAGCTGCGGGTGGAGATCACAAAGAGCCTGACGCCCGATTATACGGCATACGTGAGGCGGGTTGGGGCATTTAGGAGATACCTCCTCCAAAATGTGGAAAACGGCCGTCAGAGAAGGGAAATCATGAAACGTGTGAGCGAGGCCGACATCCATGAGGTCAGCCGCATGACCCTGGGGGAGATGAAAAAACGCTTCCTGGCGCCCGGATGAGGCCCCTGGCAGAGGTGATATCTTCCATGACTTATCGGCGACAAACATCGTGGAAACGGCCGGGCATCAAGGCAAACTTCAGGGCGGCATACCTCACTAGTTCCCGCTAACTTTTT
>PLSJ01000087.1 GCA_003165115.1 Syntrophaceae bacterium
CCCTTCCCTGCCGCAGCCCCGATCCAGGCGGCGAGTACCTTTCTATCGGTCGACAAGGGCACGGTGATGTCCGTCTCGATCCGGCCGGTCCGGCCGCCCCAGTAAACGTGCTCCGGGATCCCCCGGCTCGCGAGCCAGGCCCGAAAGAGCGCGACCTCCAGGCCCGATGTCGTCATCGATGCACCCGGGAACGTGCCGCGCAATGTATCCAGAGGCCCCGCATATGCGCCGATCTCCGTCCCCCTGAATGTGCGGCGCGCCTCCCTGAGGACACGGCCGATGGCCGCCACGGTCTCCTCTCTGAAGGCAGCGCTGGTCGGGACCTCCCCCACCCCTTCGCCGCTTCCGTCGAGGGTCACCTTCACGATGACGCTACGGAGATGCCGCTTCCTGCCGAGGGAGGTCGCGAACGTCGTCTTCAGCGGCCTCGATACTTCCCTGAACCCGATCTCCTTTATCCTGGGTGTTTCCGTCATCTGCCGCCTGTCGTTCGCCCACGGGCGCCGGTTGCCCCCGCTCCCCGCCGTCTGTCGAGTCGGCGGCCCCGGCTTTATCCCGTTTTATGGGTATATAGAAGATTTTCACCCTGTTTGCGTCCACGCCGAAGAGTCCCGAAAACACCTCGAAGCCCATGCCTCCCGGCTCCTGCTTGACCTCCAGGAGGCAGGCCAGCCTCCTCTTCCAGTACTCTCCTTCCTGTTCCTTCGTATAGAAGCCATAAAGGAGGTTCGTCGTCGTCTTCTCGCCTTTCTTCCGGTACTCGTACAGGGTGATGAGGGGCCTTACGATCCTGTCGAACCCCTCGTTCCTCCACGGGAGGATCGAGGGGAAATAGAAGACGCTCCCGGCGCTGCCCCGCCGGTACTCAAAAAACGGACAGATGTTGAAGAACGTGCCACGGTCGTCCTTCTCGTACTTGTCTATGATGAGTATCCTCGTCTGAGTCCACCTGCTTTCGCCCGGATATCGCTCCGTCTTCTTGTATATGGGCCAGAGCACGTACGTCACCTCGTCTTTGTCCGTCCGCCTGCGCGAATAGACCGGCCAGAGATGGACGCCGCTCTCTTCGGTGCCCGTCGTACGTTCGTAAAAGGGCCAGGGAGCATGGATCTCCGTCCTGTCCCGCACCCTCGTGTAGGTAAATAAGGGCCACATCACCGCATAGAACGACGATTGGGGGGAGGTAGTCTGCATGTAGAAAGGAAACGCCCAGAGGCTCTTTTTGGGGTTGTCCGCATTGAGGTCTTTTTCGTCCTTTATAAAGAAGGGCCAGAGCACGAATGACGACCGTCTTTCGCCGGGGATG
Organism: Syntrophaceae bacterium; assembly: GCA_003165115.1. Classification (GTDB taxonomy): domain Bacteria; phylum Desulfobacterota; class Syntrophorhabdia; order Syntrophorhabdales; family WCHB1-27; genus BOG-1155. The sequence continues at coordinate 1,307 of PLSJ01000087.1, forward strand.
TTCCGTCGGCCGTACAGGGGGCCCAGCCTGAAGCCTTCCTCCCGTCCCTTGTAAAAGGAGAAGAGCGGCCAGATGATGTTCGTCCTGGTAGTCCCCTCCCACGTGCTGTAGCTATAGAGGGGCCACAGCGCAAAACCGATCTCGTCCCGCCTGAACCTGTGATAAAGCTTGCCGTAAAAGGGGAAGACGCCTCCGTAGGACTTCTCGGGGGTCTTTCCCCAGAAAAAGGGAAAGAGGGCCACATCGTACGCATTTTTCGAACTGTGCCTCATGTAGACGGGCACGAAATATGCCTTCTCCTCGGTGCTCTTGCCTAAGGGAAACAGGATCGAGTAAGTCCGGGGAGAATCGTAGGAAGAGAGGAGCGGCCGGACCGTCAGATGGGTCTTGTCATCCTTCTTCTCATAAGAGATGAGAGGACCGAGCAGGTTCTTCTCGTTGCCCAGCTCCCAATACACGGGCCAGAAGGCCGCAAGGCTGCAAGGGCTAAGAAGGATGAGAAGAAGGATAACGCATGCGCGCATCAGAAAAAGAGGCCGAAAATAGTCCCGAGAATGGTGATCGGCGTCTGCTCCTGTACCCCTTCGGCCGCCTGCTGTATCTTCTTCATGGTGACCTGCGCCTCGGCAACGAGGTTCCCGTCCTTGAGACCCGAAGTGAACTGATTGACGTTCTTCATCGTGTCCTTCGCTTCCACGTAGAGCGTGTCGTCCTTCACGAGCTTGCCGAGAGTCCCCTTGCCCTGTTCGATGTCCGAAGAGACGCTCTTCAGGTTGGCAACCATGTCCCTCGCGTCGTCATAGAGCTTCTCGTCCTTCACGAGCTTGCCCAGCGTGCCCTTCCCTTCACCCACGCCCTGCACGATAGCGTTCATCTGCGTCACCATCGAATCGGCCTTGTCCGTGATGGGTCCGAGCCTGCCGCTCGCGTTGGCGACGTTCGCGACGATGCGGTTCACGTTCGCCTTGTTCACCGTCACCAGCTCGTTAAACTCGCCGCTCGCCTGTCTTATGTTGGCGAGGCTCTGTTTGAAGTTCTCCTTGTCCTTTTCGTCGATCACCCCTTTGAACTGCGACAGGGTCTCGCCCATATTCTTGGCCGCCACGCTTACATTCTGGAAAATCTCGTCGACGTCGGCGTAGGAGACGATGTTTTTCAGCTCATCCCCGCTCTTGACGTACTGCGTTGAGACGCCGGGGGTGATCTCCACATACTTGTCGCCGAGGATGCCGAAAGATTTTATGGAGACTTTGCTGTCCACGGGTATCTTCACGTCCTCCTTCATGAGCATCCATGTCTTCGCCACGCTTCCGTCAAGGGTGATCTTGTTGATCCTTCCAACCTCCACGCCGGCTACCTCCACCGGCGATTTGGTGTCGAGACCCGCGATATTCTTGAAGTGGGCGGTTATCACATACCCATGACCCTCGGTCAGTGTGCCGAATTTGCCGACCCTGAAAGACATGTAGAAAAGGATAATGATGCCTAAGAGAACGACGATGCCGACCTTAAATTCCGATGTCATGGTATACCTCCTGATGCAATTACTGGGGCTCAGCGCCCCCTCCGGCGGCCGAAGCCGCCCCAGCCTCCCTGCTCACAAAAGCAACTGCTTACTGGGGCTCAGCGCCCCCTCCGGCGGCAGAGCCGGGTCGGGCAACCTCTTGCGAATCGTGCCCGATCGCGAAACCGGGTACTCTGGTTGCTTCCAAAAACTCCTTGACGGCCGGAAGGTCGCTCCTTCTCACCTCGTCGGGGGCGCCGAAGGCGACGATCTCGCCTTCGTACAGCATAGCCACCTTGTCCGCGATTCTGAACATGCCCAGTATGTCGTGGCTTATCACCACGTACGTCTTCTTCAGCTTCATCTGGGTTTTCTTGATGAGCTCTTCTATGGTCAGGGAGATTACCGGATCGAGGGCGCTCGTAGGCTCGTCGAATAAGACAATTTCCGGATCGAGTGCGAGGGCCCGCGCAAGACCCACTCTCTTTTTCATGCCTCCCGACAGCTCGGACGGCATCTTATCGTTAAAGCCGACAAGGCCCACCTGCCGCAGTTTTTCGTCAACCAGGCTGCCGACCTCGCCGTCGGATAACTTTGTGTGCTCCCTGACGGGAAAGGCCACGTTCTCTTCCACGGTCATGGAATCGAACAGGGCCGCCTCCTGAAAAAGCATGCCGAACCTCTTGCGCACGTCATTCAGGTGAGACTCGTCGAGGCGGCTGATGTCCACCTCGTCTACCAGTATTTCTCCCTTATCGGGTTTCAGCAGGCCTATCAGGTGCTTCATGAGCACGCTCTTCCCGCTGCCGCTTTTGCCGATGATGACGGTAATCTTCCCGCGCTCGACCGCGAGGTTGATGCCCTTCAGGACCTTCTGGCGGCCGAAGGTCTTATAGACGCCCTTCACCCTTATGACGATATCTTCCCCAGCCATCAGAACATGAGAGAGGTGAGCACGTAATCGGCAACGAGGATGCTGATGCTCGACACCACGACGGCCTCCGTTGTCGCCTTTCCCACTCCCTCGGCGCCTCCCTTTGCATAGAACCCCTTGTAGCATGAGACGACCGATAAAATCACCCCGAAACACGCCGCCTTCGCCAGACCGTTGTAAATGTCCTCAAGATCGACGTACTTTACCATCCTGCCGATGAATATGCCTTCATTGATGCCGAGGAGCTTGACGCCCACGAAGTATCCGCCCACGATCCCCATGAAATCGGCGATCACGGTCAACAGGGGGAGCATCAGGAGCGACGCGAGCACCCGGGGCGCGACGAGGTATTTCGCCGGGTTCAAC
>PLSJ01000495.1 GCA_003165115.1 Syntrophaceae bacterium
GCATGGCGAGGTTTGTCTTGCCGCACGCCGAGGGAAAGGAGCCGAGAAAGTAGGTGATGTCGCCCTGGGGATCTTCGACGCCCATGACTATCATGTGCTCCGCGAGCCAGCCCTGCCGATAGCCGAGGTAGGAGGCGATCCTGAGTGAGATGCACTTCTTTCCGAGGAGCGCGTTTCCCCCGTATCCGGAGCCGATGCTCATGACCAGGTCGTCCTGGGGGAAATGCATGACGAACCGCCTTTGCGGATCGAGGTCCCCGATAGAATGGAGGCCCTTCACAAAGCTGCCCGTCCTGTTGATGATGTCCAGCACCCTTGTCCCGACCCGCGTCATGATATACATGCTGACCGCCACGTAGACCGAATCGGTAATCTGGACGCAGGCCCTCGCGTAGGGGGACTCGGGATGGCCCATCATGTAGGGTATGACGTAGAGGGTCCTGCCGGCCATACACCCGTCATAAAGCGGCCGAAGCATCGCGAGCGCCTCGGCGGGCTCCATCCAGTTGTTGTTCGGCCCCGCGTCCTCCTTTTTCGGGAGGCATACGTAGGTAAGGTGCTCGGTTCTCGCCACATCGGTAGGGTGACTCCAATGGAGATAGGAGTTGGGGAAGACGTTCGGATCGAGAGATCGAAAGGTCGGACGGCCCGCGATCTTTTCCTCTCTTATGCCGATGTCCACGAGTCTCCTCATTTCCTCTTCGTTACCCTGGATCCAGTAGACCTTATCCGGCTTCGTCAGTCTCGCCTGCTCTTCTACCCATTCTTCAACGATGGTGCCCACGGTTGCCTCCTTCGGTTTAGTCGCTCATGTCCATGCATCGTCTCATGAGGTTACAGCAGACAGAAATCACCGGTCCTCCTGCCGCACATCGGCACGGGCAACTCTTTAGATCCTCGGTTCCTGGCCTTGCCTTATCTTTTTCTTGATGAGGTTCTTTCCCCTGGTCATATGCTTTCTCACGAGCTTTTCGACCTGCCTCGCATTCCTCGCCTTTATCGACGCAAGCATTTCCTTGTGGTCCTGGACGGCAAGCGCCGCTTTCCTCCCGTACCGCAAGAGGATCACCCTGTACCGGTACATATAATCACGGAGGTCGTTGAGGAGGGCGTAGAGACGGCTATTCTTGGCCGCTTTGTACAGGCTGTCATGGAACTCGCCGTCGAGCCTGATGAACTCTTCCACGTCCATATCATCGAGACCCGTTTCCTCCATCTTGATGATCTCTTCGAGGGCTTTCACCTCGTCCTCCCGGATCCTCGCCGTGGCAAGATAGGCCGCATACCCTTCGAGGACCGCCCTCAAGCCGAATACCTCTTCCACCTCTTCTTCGCTGACACCCTTGACTGCGAACCCACCCCTCGGAAGCCTGTGTATGAGCCCTTCTTTTTCAAGCTTTTGTATCGCTTCCCGAACCGGGGTGCGGCTCGTCTTCATGTCCTCCGCGAGCCGTTCCTCTATGAGCCTTCTTCCCGGCTCGAATTCTCCGCTGATAATGGCATTCTTTATACCGGCGTAGACCTGCTCCCTCAGGAGCATCTTTTTCTTTCTTTTTCGGTCATCACTGCTTCCCTTGCCTTTCATTGATCTCCTCCTCCTCGCACCGGCTTGTCTTTCGTGAATAGAGCTGTCATATTGTAACATAAAACGCCACGCCTCTGTATACACGTTTCCACTAAATAATATACATTTCTTCGCGGCATAAGTCCTGTTTCAGAGGCACAGGCGCCGTGGAAATGCGATTTGGGGCAGATGGCCGTATTGATTTTCCGGGCAAATTGTTGTACCTTTATCAGGTTTTTTCCTGGAGGTTTCAATGAGAAGGGTCTTTAGCGGCATCCAGCCGACCGGCGATATTCATATAGGCAATTATGTGGGGGCGATCAGACAGTGGGTCTCTCTCGCGGACGAGTACGAGTGCATCTACGGCGTGGTCGATTATCACGCCATCACGGTCGAGTACGACACGGACGGCCTGAGGCAGAGGACCGTCGATACGGCGCTCATACTTATGGCCTGCGGGCTGGACCCGGACAGGTGCCATTTGATGGTCCAGTCACACGTCATCGAGCATACCGAGCTCGGATGGATATTCAACTGCCTCACGCCGGTGGGCGAAGTGGAAAGGATGACCCAATTCAAGGACAAGTCCCGGCAGCACAAGGCGAACATCAATATGGGCCTTATGGATTACCCGGTGCTGCAGGCGGCCGATATCCTTGTCTATAAGGCCGGGTTCGTGCCCGTGGGCGAAGACCAGGTGCAGCATGTCGAGCTGTCCCGGGAGATAGCCCGGAAATTCAACGCCAGGTTCGGGCAGGTGTTTCCGGAACCCCAGGCGATTTTGTCGTGTGCGCCGAGGATCATGGGCACGGAAGGCAAGAACAAGATGTCGAAGACGCTCGGTAATTACATCGGCATCCTGGAAGACGAGAGCAGTGTATGGGAAAAGCTGCGGACCGCCGTCACGGATGTGGCCAGGGTGAGGCGGACGGATGCGGGCAACCCGGAAATCTGCAACATCTACACGATGCACCGCGCTTTTTCCCCGGACCAGGCCGCTCGCGAGCTCGACAAGGGCTGCAGAAGCGCCTCCATAGGCTGCATAGACTGCAAGCGGGTCCTCTTCAAGAACATGATGGCCGAGCTGACTCCCATCAGGGAGAAAGCCCTCTCTCTGAAGGCGCATCCCGAGCCCGTGCTCGACGCGCTCCACCAGGGCGCCGTCGTGTGCAGGCGGTTCGCGGCGGAGACCATGGAGGAGGTCAGGGACGTCCTCGGCCTCCTGAAAGGGTAACGCCCTTCGTTCGTGTTGCCGTGGCCTGCCAACCACCTGCGGCACGATGCGCGCGAAGAAGCATGGAGGGAAAGGAGAATCTCCTTTCCCTCTTCTTTTGGGCTCCGTGTCACTTTGCGGGAGCTTCCGGTGCAGGGGCAGGTGTCTCTGCCTTCTGTTCGGACTTCTTCGCCTTCTTGGTCTTCTTGGACTTCTTTACCTTTTTCTTCTTCTCGGGCGCTTTCTTCTCGGGCTGCGCGGTGGCGGGAGTTGTCTGATCCGTTCCTGCAGGGGGTGCCTGTGCAAAACCGACTACCGAAAAGCTGAGAGCGATCAATGCCGCCAGTACGAATGTGAATATTCTCTTCATCTCGTTCACCTCCTTTCCTTATAATAATTTAATCATCATGCTTTTCAAACTGCATCGGACATGCCAAAAATCGGCCTGGATGTGACCGGAAACACGCATTGCCCGTTTGATCAGGCGGCCGGCCAAGGGCCTGAGCGCGGAAGCCGCAGATCGGGGAGAGTTTCGCGGAAGGGCGGCTTTTAACGAAGGGATTTGTCGGAGTTTTCCGGCTGGGGGGAGTCGGGTTTTTCCGCCGTCGCCCCTTCCCCAATTTGTCCGGCCATGTCTGCCCATTTCTCCTTGCGCTCGTAACCGCGCGGCGTGATCATCAGGTTGTTCCAGACAATCGTCTTGGAGTTGCCGACGATCACCGTCGTCTGCATATCGATCTCATCGAAGGGCATATGGGCAAGGTCTGTCACCTTCACCGACTCATGCTTCCTCATCGCCGCCCTGACGACCCCCACGGGCGTGGCCGGGGTCCTGTACCTGAGGATTATCTGCAGCGCCTTCCGGATATGGTCGCGGCGCGTCCCGGACTTCGGGTTATAGAGGACGATCACGAAGTCGGCGCGGGCGGCGGCCTCGAGTCGCTCTTCGATCGTCCGCCAGGCGGTGAGCCGGTCTGAAAGGCTTATCGTGGCAAAATCGTGCATCAAAGGCGCACCGAGGCGAGCCGCACAGGCATTGAGGGCCGAGATGCCCGGAATGACCTCGACCGGGACTGCCGAGGGGTCGCCTCCTTTCTTCAGGAGCTCGAGCACGAGTCCCGCCATGGCGTAGATGCCGGGGTCTCCGCCGCTGACGACGGAGACTGTCTTTCCTTCGGCGGACAGGTCGATGGCCGTCTGGCAGCGGTCGATCTCGCGGGTCATCCCCGAAGTCATGCGCTCCTTGCCCGCGATCAATCCCTCCAGGAGGTCCAGATAGGGGCCGTACCCGACGATGACGTCCGATTCCCGGATGGCGGTCAAGGCGGCCGGCGTCAGGTAGTCGGCGCTCCCCGGTCCCGTACCGACGACACGGATGGTGCCCCTGACGGGTTTCGCTTGCGGGTCTGCCCCCCGTGCGTTTTTGCGCGTCCCTTCGGCGATGGCGACCGTCACGTTGCCCATCCGCTGTTTTTGCACGATGAGTACCCCGCCGCGTGCGCCGAGGATCGCCGCGGGCTCCGCCACGGCCCGCGCGCCCGTTGCCCTCCACGCCGCGGGAGAGGGCGTCACCCCGGCGACCCGGTTCAGCTCCCCAGGGGAAAAGGTAATGAGGGGCAATCCGCTCTTTTTCACGAAGCCGCATATCCCCGGCTCGCTCCCTTTTTTGTCGATCGTCGCGATGGCACGGACAGAGAGGAAGGAGAGCTTGTGGGCCGCCAAGACCTGTCTTATGGCGTCCTCGATTTCGCCGGCCGGGGTGCCGCTGTTGCATCCCACGCCCGCGACCAGGTTCCTCGGCCGCAGGAGAAGGGCGTCCAGCCGCGCCTGCCCCTCTTTGTTCGTGACGACGATGTCCGCGAGCGCCGGGTCTTCCGTGGGAAGAAAGGCCCCTGGCGCGTCCAGCGGCACGTCCGAGAAGAGCAGCAGCGTTCTTTGGTCTACCAGCCTCACGCCGGTTTTTGGCAGTTGCTTCCAGTCCTCGACCGCGAGGTCTTCTCTTTCGGCCCAAAGGTCGAGGGCGGGAAGCCCGCTTACGTCGGTTGCGGTGGTGATGACGGCACTGCCGCCGAGCACGGCCGCGATCTCTTTCGCACACGCGTTGGCCCCGGCGAGGTGACCACCGAGCAGGCTGACCACGTGGCTACCCGATTCGTCCAGAAGCACGACCGCCGGGTCGGTCCGTTTGTCCCTGAGCAGCGGGGCGATGGCCCGCACGACGATGCCTGCCGCCATGATGAAAACGAGCTTCCCGCCTTTTGTCCAGCTTTCTTTGACCGCGCCCTTTGAAAAACGCTGCTTCCGGGCGTCCGGGTAACGGCGTTCGAGGTCTTCCGCCAGCCTGCGCCCTCGGCCGGTGACGTAGAAAAAGACGGTGCTATGTGCGGTAGCCATGCGTGAACGCCTTATGGTAGAGCCTCGATTCTTTCCCAAGGTTCTCGACCGATGCCCTGAGCGACTCGCCCACGTAGATGAGGGCCGTCTTCTCCACCCCCGCCTCTCTCGCGAGGGCGGCAATCTCTTTCAGGCTGCCCCTCACCACCTTTTGCTCGGGCCATGACGCCTTCTCGATCACCACGGCGGGCGTCCCTTCCGGATAGCCCTGGAGCAGCTCGTCCACGACGTGCTCGATCATCCCGGCGCTCAAAAATATGACCATGGAGGCATTGTGATGGGCGAGGCCGGCGAGCCCTTCTTTTTCCGGCACCGGGGTGCGGCCGCCGAGCCTCGTGAAGATCACGGTCTGGCTTATCTCGGGGACGGTCAGCTCCTGTCCCAGGAGGGCCGCGCCCGCCATTGCGGACGAGACGCCGGGGACCACTTCAAAGGTGATCGACAGGCCCCGGAGCCGCTCTATCTGCTCCGATATGGCGCTGTAAAAGGCTGTATCCCCCGTGTGGAGCCGCGCGACGAGCAAACCCCTGTCGGCCGCCTCCTTCATAATCCCGATGATCTCGTCGAGCGTCATATGGGCCGAATCGTGGACCGCGGCCTTGAGACCGGTGAGCAGGGCCGGGTTTACGAGGCTTCCCGCGTAGATGATGATGTCGGCCGCCTCCAGGACCTTGCGGCCCTTCACGGTTATCAGCTCGGGGTCGCCCGGTCCCGCCCCGACAAAGTAGATGGCCGGTCTCTCTTCCACTCGTTTACGCTCCTTTCCTGTTTTTTACGATCACCAGCGAGAAGTAGTCGAGGTCCCCGACTTTCAGGCCGGCGAGGTCCGTGCAGACGAACTCGTCGGCCATGCCGGCGCGCGACACGTAGACCGACTGCCCCAAAAGACCGCGTTCGGCCAGCGTCGCCACGATCCGGTCGATGACCTTATAGACCTTCATCAGCACCACCGTGTCGAATTGTGCGAGCACGGCGTCCAGGCCGTCCAGGTTGGTCGCGGGCATGATGGCGACCTTTTCCTCGCCGAGGGCCAACGATATCCGCGCCCTCGATGCCGCGGCGTTGATCGATGAGACGCCGGGGACGATCTCGATGCGCAGTCCGGGGCGCGCGTCGAGGAGCCTGTCGTAGAGGTAAAAGAAGGTGCTGTAGACGGTGGGGTCGCCGATCGTGATGAAGGCCATATCGACCCCCTTATCGAGCCTGCCGAGCAGCGCCGCGACGGTCTCGCCCCACCTGGCGTCGAGGTCCCGTCCATTGGCGGCCCTGTCGTTCGTTTTCATGGGGAAAAAGGCCTCCACGACCTCTTTGCCTTCGATGCTGACCGCCTTTCGCACGATGGAGAGGGCGAGGCTCGCGCCTTCCTCCTTTCCCTTCGGTACGCAAATGGCGCCCACCTGTCCCAGTATCCGCACCGCTTTCAGCGTCATCAGCTCGGGGTCGCCCGGGCCTATACCTATCGCATAGAGGGTGCCGGTCATTTACCTTTTCTCTCCCGTTATCACGAACACGGGGTTCAGGGCGGCCATATGCCGCCTGTCGCCCACGGGCTTTGCGCGCGCCACGGAGACTTCCGAAATCCGCAGAGCGTAACCTGCTTTTTCAAGCTCCCGGCAGGCCTCGTGAAGCGTCTCCAGCGTTACCGCGTTGATGACGACGATCCCGCCTTCCATTCTGCGCCGCACCACGTCGATGATCCCGGAGAGCCCGCCGCCGCTCCCGCCGATAAAGACCCTATCGGGCGCGGGAAGGGACGCGAGCGCCTGTGGGGCCTCCCCATCCACTACGGTAAGCGACGGGGGGCCGAAGAGCGCCCGGTTTTTGTGAATGAGCGCAACCTGTCCCTCGTCCCTTTCGACGGCAAAGACCCGCAAGTCGGAACAGAGGCGCGCCGCCTCTATCGAGACCGCGCCCGAGCCGGCCCCTATATCCCACAACACACCTTTCTCGGGCAGCCTCAGGCAGTGGAGCGTGACGGCCCTGACCTCGTCCTTGGTGATGAGACCGCCCGCGTGGGCCATCTCCTCTTCGCGCAAGCCCAACCTCGGATACGCGGGGGCGTCGATCCTGGACGGCCCCGGCGTGCTCCTGATGATTACCACGTTCGGGTCCCCGAACGACATGGCGGCTATTTCATCGGGACTCCCTTCGGTGATCCTCTCATCGTCCATGCCCAGCCTCTCGCACACGGAGAAGAGAAGGCGCGCTCCGGCGCAGGCCGCGGCGATGACGGCCGGGTTATGCGCCCTGTCCGTGAGCACGGCGATGGTCCGGTGGGCCGCCAGGAGTCCGGGCAGGTCCTCCGGCCCATATCGCACTGTCGTCCCTCCGGCCCCATCCGATTTCCCGTGCAGGCTGATCAGCAGGGCGTCGTCCCAGGGTTCCCTGATGCGGGCGAACGCGAGCTGGACGCTGGAGACGTCAGGGACGATCTCGACGGCGTCCCGGCCGAACTCTCTTACGGCCCTTCTGCCTATGCCGAAGAAAAGCGGGTCTCCCGACGCGAGAAGGACGATGTGGCCTATCCCCTGGCTGAGGCTTTCGTGAATGAAGGCGATGGTTTCGTCGGGGGTGTCGATCCGCCTGACTTTCTCTTGCGCCTCCGCAAACCCGGCATATCCGGCGAAGATCTCGCAGAGCCTCCGGGGAGCGACTATAATCCGGGCAGAGATGATCGCCTGCCGCGCCCTCGCATCGAGCGGTCTCCCACCGATGCCTATGACCGTCAGCTTAGCCATTTTGCGCCACGACCTCCCCTTCGTAGGAGACGAGGCAGGCCGAGACCGGGACCCCGTGGGTAAAAGATTCGGCGAAGCGCCTCGCCGCGGCGCAGACGCGGATGAAGACCGGCGGGCACGCGCCGCCCGATGCCGCCGCGATCAGCGCGAACATCTCGCGCGCCGTGGTGAACTCCCTGCGTGCGAAATCAGGAAAACCCAGGTCCCCGAGGAACACCGCCGCCGATCCGAGGTCGATCGCCCCGTGGCGCACATGTGTCTGGGGCGTCGCCATGGCAATTTTCAGCATCTTCGCCCACTGCGCGCAGAGGTGCACCCTGTCGAACCCGTGCCTGGCTGCCTCGGTAAGCGCGTACTCCACGTAATCACCCATCATGATATAGGTCTCTTCGGGAAGCGCGTATCGCGCCGCGTGAGCCGCTTCCGAAGCCCGGCCCGTGGACAGCACGATCTCATTCCTTCCCATCGCGCGGGCCACGCTCATCGATGCGGAGATCGTCGCCGTCCATGCGTCGCTCGAAAGCGGCCTCACTATGCCGGACGTGCCGAGGATCGAGATGCCTCCCATTATGCCGAGGCGCGCGTTCAGGGTCTTCCCGGCGAGTGATGCGCCCCTGGGGACCGAGATCGTCACCTCGATCCGGGCAGGCGCGCCCCGCAAAGGGACCGGTCCGGCGGCAAGCGCTTCCATCACCGCTTTGACCACCATCGCCCTCGGACCCGGATTTATTGCCGCCTCGCCGATGGGGAGGGGCAGCCCCGGGCGGGTAACGACACCCACGCCCTCACCCCCCCTGATCACGACGCGGTCCGCATCTTTTTGTCCGGCGGCGGCGCTTCCTCTCCCGGTATCGCTGAAGACGGCCCTCGCGATGACCTCGACGCCGTGCGTCACGTCGGGGTCGTCACCCGCATCCTTGATGACCGACGCGCATGCCGCGCCCCCCCCGTCCTCATGCCATGCCCTTTCGATCCTGAACAAATGCCTCGATCCGCCGGGAAAGGGTATCTCCACCGTATGCGCGGGCGGGGAAGCCCCACCGGAAAGCAGCAGCAGCGCCGCTCCCTTGGCGGCTGCTGCGGCGCAGGCGCCGGTCGTATAGCCTGTGCGCAGACGTCTACTTTTCGATCCCACGGCGGGCCTTCACCCCTTTTTCATAATAATGCTTGATCTCGCGCATTTCAGTGACCAGGTCGGCCTCCTCCGTCACCGCGTCGTGCGCGTTTCTCCCGGTGAGCACCAGCTCGACCGACGCAGGCTTCCCCCTTATCAATCCGAGGACCTCCTCCACGCCGATGAGCCCCAAAAACACCGCCACGTTTACCTCGTCGAGAATAACGACATCATAGGAGCCGGAGCGGACCGCATCGGTGGCCTCCCGCATCCCCTCGCGTGCCCCCGCGATGTCCTCCTCGGCGGGAATGCCTCTGATCAGGCCGCGTCCGTACCGCCGGTACGTGATCGCCTCCCCGAATCGGTCGAGCGCCAGGTGCTCGCTGCACCGCTCTCCCTTGATAAACTGGGCGATGAACACCTTCAGCCCGGCCCCGGCCGCCCTGAAGGCGAGGCCGAGGGCGGCCGTCGTCTTCCCTTTGCCGTTGCCCGTGTACACCTGCACATAACCTTTACGCATGGGCGTTCTCCATAAGGCGTAAGATCTCCCTCCTCGCTTCTCCTATGGTCAACGGGAGCTTTTCGAAGGGGAGACCGTCTTCGTGCTTCAATTTGTAGATCAGCTCGGCGATCTGCGGCAGCCGCAGCCGCACGTGCTCCATGTCCCGGGGGGCGGTGAAAACCTCCTCCGGCGAGCCGCTCCTGACGAGCCGGCCCTTGCTCAGGATATAGAGCCTGTCGAGAAACAAAGGCACCAGGTCGACGCTATGGGTCGCCATGACGATGGTGACCCGCCCCTCCCTGTTCAGCCGCACGAGGAGGCCCATCATCTTGTATTCCCCCATAGGGTCGAGCCCTGCGGTGGGCTCGTCGAGCAGCAGGATCTCATGGCCCATGGCAAGAAGCCCGGCGATGCAGACGCGCTTCTTCTGCCCGAAGCTGAGGGTGTGGATGGACTTGTCGAGATAGCCCCCCATCTCCACGTCGGCCAGGGCCTTCTTCACCCTGGCCATGACCTCTTCCTTCGAGAACCCCATGTTGAGAGGGCCAAAGGCGACATCCTCCGAGACTGTGGGCGCGAAGAGCTGGTCGTCGGGGTTTTGGAAGATGAGGCCGACCTTGCGGTAGATCTCTTTCGAGGAGAGCTTCCTGATGTCGGTTCCATCGAGCATGACCGTGCCTTTCGACGGTTTTAACAGGCCGTCGATGATGCGCAGGAGCGTCGTTTTCCCCGAGCCGTTGGAGCCGAGGAGGCCCACGAATTCCCCGTTTTTCACGTCGATCCTGATATCGTGCATGGCGGCCGTGCCGTCGGGATAGACGAAAGAATCTATGGCGACGCGCAACCTGACTACATCCTCCATGCCACCCCCATAAGGAACAGGAAGAACGCGGACAGCGCCAGATGACCGCCTTTCAGGCGCTCATGGCCCATGGAGGGCATGGAGCCGTCGTAGCCCCTCTGGATCATGGCCGCGGCGCACGTGCTGCTGTTCTCGAAAGCCTTCAGGCAGAGGGCGCCCGCGAGCACGCCGAAGGAGCTTAACCCCCGCCTGACGCTCGAGTAGCCCAGGCGGTTCTTCTGCGCGCAATAGATGACCGTCGCGTCATCGAGGAGCAGGAAGATGTAACGGTACGCAAAGATCGATATCTCCGTGAACGCCTTCGGGACCCGGAGCCAGGCAAGCGCCCCCAGGAATTCGGGAAAGGGGGTCGCAAAGCCGAGAGCGGCGATCACGGAGACCGCGCCGATTATCCGGGCACCCAGGAAAAGACCCTCCATGAGCCCGTCTCTGTGGGCCGTTATCCCTACGCCCAGGACGTGCCACGTCCCCATGACGTCGGTGCCGGAGAAGAAGAGCTTGAGGCCGATCAGGACTATCACGATGAATGCGGGCTCCGAAAACCGTACGAAAACCCTTTTTAACGGTATGCGCAGAGACGCGCAGGCGACGACGCCAAGCAGGGCGACGAGGAGAGGAAAGAGGACGCCGTGACACGTCAGCACCATGGAAAGAACGGCCGCGGCGCAGAGGAGCTTGATTCTCGCATCGACGCCCGTGAGGGGATGGCCCCCCTGTTCTTCCCGAAAAAACGTATGCATGCGCTAGTGTCCCCTCGGTTCCATCAGCTTTCTCCAGTAGTACCCGGCCGCAAAGCCGGCGGCGGCCCCGGCCATGAGAAAGGCAAAAAGGAGGAGGTCTCCCTGGCCCATATCGATGAGGGGAGGCCGCGCCTCCCTGTGGTGTTCACGTGCCACCTTCTCCACGACCGCTTCATCGACTCCCTGCCATTTACCCCCCTCACGGCTTTCGGCCGCGGCAGAGAGGCAAGGGAGAACAAGCACCCAGGCGATGATGCACAGGCCGATCACCACTCCGGTCAGGCCGTATTTCGTGCCGTTCGCGCTCATGGCGCAACCTCCGCGGCCTTGAGCACCTTCATCCGCACAAGGAGGTCGGGCCGCTTCCTGTGGAGGAGCGCTACCATGCCGGCGGTCATCGCCCCTTCCAGAAGGCCGAGGGGCAGTTGGGTGGGGATGAAGGCCATGGCTATTTTTGCGAAGAGAGGCATCAGCGGCTCACCGCCCTTCAGGGCGGACGCGAGGATGAACGACGTCGCAAGGTACGTGAGCCAGTCTGCCGCCACTCCCGCCGCGAACCCGGCAACCGACAGGCCCGCCCCGCAGGCCCTCAGGAGCCTGAAGACGAGGTACCCCGAGAACGACCCGACGACGCCCATGGAGACGATGTTTGCCCCCAGCGTGCTCAGGCCCCCGTGGGCAAGGAAAAGCGCCTGTATCAGCAGGGCGACCGCAGCCACCAGGACGCTCAGGGCGGGGCCGAGGAGTATGGCGGAGATGGCCGTGCCGCAGGGGTGGCTGCACGTCCCGACCGTCGGGACCGGCACAGGGATGCAGGAAATGATGAAGACCGCCGCCGCCATGAAGCCGACGAGGGGCTTAAAGGAGAGGTCGTCAATCGATGCGGCCTTGAGGCGGCGAAGCCCTATCGCGAGAAAGGGGGCCGCGACGCAAAACCAAAAAAAAGCCCACGGGAAAGGGAGTATCCCTTCGGAGATGTGCATGGCCCACGCAGGACGGGCGCACGCGATAAGGAGGGCGCAGCCGCACCCGAGACCCCGCACATAGGTGTTGCGGCCGGGCTTGACCCTCATGTGCCCTCCGTCGCCATCTTGAGCAGGGCATTGACGATGGCGACGGCGACAGGCGTGCCGCCTTTTCTGCTCAGGTTCGTGATAAAGGGAAATGACTGGCCGGAGAGCAGCGCCTTAGACTCTAAGGCGCTGACAAACCCTACGGGCACGCCGACGACGAGCGGCGGGCTGGCTGGCGGCGTCGCGTTGAACGTTTCGATTACCTTCAGGAGCGCGGTGGGCGCGTTGCCGATGGCGATGATGCCGATATTGGGGTTGCATTTCAGTGCCTGCCCTATCCCGGCCTGCGCCCTGGTCTCCCCTCGCGGCGGACGCCCGTCAGCGGAGGCGGGCAATATGCCGCAGTGCACGGTCCCACCCCATCGGGCAAGGAGCCGCTTGTTGATCCCCGTCCTGACCATCTCCACATCGGTAAGGACATCCTTCCCGGCCCTGATCGCATCGATGCCCGCACTCACGGCGTCGGGGTGAAAGAAGAGGCTCGACGCGAACTCGAAATCCGCCGTGGCATGGATGACCCTCTTGACGATGGGGAGACGCTCCGCCGGCATGTCGCCAAAATCCGCTTCCCCTGAGATGATCTCGAAGCTGCGTCTTTCTATATCCTCCGGTGCGATCGCGCGCACCGAGTCGATTCTCTCGAAACTGATGCGGGCGAGGCCGACGTGTATGCCGAGAGGCCGGGTATAGACGAACTCGACGCCGGGATGTCTCTTCTCCCCTTCCGCGATCTCTGCGGGTATGTCCTTTGTCACGTGCACGCCCCCATAGAGGAAAAAGGGGTGGACGATGATTTTCCTGCTGCCTTCGGCCACACATGCGTCTATGGCGGCGGCGATATCGGGCTGGACGAACTGGAGGTAGGCCACCTTCACGCAGGCGTCGACGCAGCCCGGGTGGAGCATGCGATGCAGGAGTCCGGCGATAATCTCCACGTTGTTTGCGTCTTTCTTCGGGCTGCCGTGCCCCACGAGGATGATCCTTTCCATGGGTCAAGTCCTTCCTTTCTTTATGAAATCGATGAAATTCCGGCTCACCGTGGGGTTGCTGCCGAAATGCACGTGAATGTAGCTTCCGAGCGTATTCCTGTACCGGTAACCTTCGGGCGCCCGGTCCTTGCCCGATCCGTCCGTCACCGCGTAGACCGGTCCGCCGGACAAGGCGTCCTCTCCTCCCACTATATGGGAGTAGCGGAATTCATGGCCCCTCACGACCTGTCCTGCCGGTCCGAGGATGCACCCTTCCCTCAGCCGCGCTTCCCTGTACCCGAGGTGGGCCCTCTCCCGCCCCATCGCCGTCTCGAAGGGGAAGACGCCCGCCATCTCGAAGACCTGGTCGTCGAAGTCCCGTATACTTCGTGAAAGGTACATCAGCCCGCCGCACTCGGCGTAAAGAGGTCCGCCGGAAGCCGCCCATTCCCGGACGGCGCTCCGCATGGAAGCATTCCTGGAGAGCGCACCCGCGTGCATCTCGGGGTAGCCGCCGCCGATGTAGACCGCGTCGATGCGCGCGGGCAGGTGGGCGTCCGCCAGCGGGCTGAAGAAAAGTATCTCGGCCCCCGCCTCGCGCAGGAGGTCGAGGTTGTCCTGATAGTAGAAACAGAAGGCCCTGTCCCAGGCGACGGCGACGCGGCACGGCGCAGGGGTCTGCTCCGTTCCGGACACCTCCGTCCTGTCTACCCGCACCGAGGCGCCCGAAGGCGTCAGGGTCATGAGGCCATCGATATCGACGCACCCGAGGACCGCCTCGCTCAGCCTGTCGAGGGCTTCCGGCGATACCGGCCCTTCTTCCTCGACCACCAGTCCGAGGTGCCTGTGGGGGATTTCGAAGGCTGCGTCCCGCGGCACGTAGCCGAGGAGGCGGACCTCCTCTACGCCATGGGTCAGCCGCTCGTAGTGATAGCCGGAGGCGACACGGTTGAAAATGACTCCCTTCACCTCTATGGGGTAACCGGGAAGCCCCAATCCCCATTGCCTGAACCCGCTTATGAGGGCGCCCGCGCTCTCCGCCATGCCGTACGCATCGACAACGAGGACTACCGGGAGACCGAGGACGTGGCCGAGGCGGGCAGTGCTGAGTGCCCCGTCATAGAGTCCCATGACGCCTTCCACGACCGCGACGTCCGCCTTCGATCCATGCCGGTGGAAGCAGTCCCTCACGTAGGCGTCCCCGCACATCCAGAGGTCGAGGTTGCGCGATACCTGTCCTGC
>PLSJ01000363.1 GCA_003165115.1 Syntrophaceae bacterium
ATTAATGAGACAGTACACTAGTTAGCTAGTTTCCAAATGCGTTTGCCCTGACAGGCCCTTGAGCTTCGGCCCCCTTTCCATTAGACTATGGGATGCCCTTAAAACTCATTATCTTCGACCTTGACGGTACGCTCGTCGATTCGAGCCTCGACATCTGCAACGCCCTTAATCATGCGATCCGCGCCGACGGCGTTCCGGAGGTGAGCGTGGACGAAATGATTGCGCTCGTTGGGGAGGGAGCATCCGCGCTCATCGGGAAGCTGATCGAAAAGAGGGGTCTCGACCTTGACGTGCCCACGCTGCTTCGGAGGTTCCTCGACTACTACCGGACCCATTTGGCCGATCACTCCGCACCCTATCCCGGTACCGAAAAGATGCTGCGAACCCTGTCCCGGCAGAAGAAAGCGATCGTCTCCAATAAGCTCGAAGCCCTGACGATCCAGCTCCTCAAGGCCCTTGACCTCCTGGAGCACTTCGACTACGTGGCGGGCGGAGACACGGGCGCCCAGAAGAAGCCTTCCCCCGTACCCATCTTCGACGCACTCGCCCGGTTCGATACCCTGCCCGGTGATGCGCTCTTCGTGGGGGACAGCATCTATGACATGGCGGCGAGCCGGGCGGCGGGCGTGAGGAGCGTGGCCGCCCTCTACGGCTACGGCTCTCCCGGCTTTTCGCAAGGGGCCGATTATTCCATAGGGCGCATCGAAGAGCTGATAGACCTCGTCGCGGGCCTATAGTCTGCTTCGGAATTATTGCTGCCCTCTCCCCCTCGGGGAGAGGGGGCTACCCTTCCAGATAGGCGCGGGGGTTCGTCGTCATGGCGCTCGTGACGTAGTCCGCGTCGAAACCGGCCTCCATGAGCCGCCGGGCGGCCTCCGTCACCGTCAGCGATCCCCCCGACAGCCTGCCCTTCTCCATGGGTGGCTTTCCCCCCGAGATGTCCGTATCCCGGACCGAATCCGACACGAGAATGAGCCTCCCGGCGATTTTCAGCGAAAAAATAAGCTCCACGGTCCTACGATGGAGATGCACGAGGTCCCCGATGATCTCCACATAGATTTCTTTGTTGAGCAGACCGAAGCCGGCAATCCCCGGCTCCCGGTGATGAAGACCGCGCATGGCGTTGAAGAGGTGCGTAATCCCCCTCGCGCCTGCCCTGAACCCCGCCTCGGCTTCCGCATAGGTCGCGTTCGAGTGGCCCATGTTGACCCTGATTCCCGCATCCGCCATCCGCCCGATCAAACCGATGGCCCCATCCAGCTCCGGCGCCATCGTCACGATCCGCACGATGTCCTCGAAGCCCTCCATCAACTCCCGGAACGCGCTTTCCGAAGGCGGGATGAAAGAGCCGGGGTCGAGGGCGCCGGCCATGAGAGGGTTCAGGAACGGCCCTTCGAGGTGGGCCCCGACGATCCGCGCCTGCCCCGCGCGCTGCCGCGCCATGGCGGCCTTTACCGCCGCGATCTGTCCCCGCATGGCATCCGTGGGAGCGGAGTAGATGGAAAGCACGATCTCCGACACGCCCGCCCTGCCCTGGGCCTCGGCGATTCTCAGCATTGCGCCGGGGTCCGTGGTCCGTGTGTCGGTCCCCGCGATCCCGTGCGTGTGCAGGTCTATGATCTTTGCAGGCATCCTACAAGATAGCAGAAAACAGGAGAGGCTGTCCGCACAAATTGACACGGGTAGAGTCGACACGTATAGTTATAGAGACCATGGAGAGGAGAGAATATGGACCTGACCGAAATCATACAAGAGCGGAAGAGCATCCGGGCCTTCAAGAGCGACCCGGTGCCCAGGGAGAAGGTGGAGGAAGTGCTTGGCCTGGCGATCCGCGCGCCTTCCGCGATTAACCTCCAACCCTGGGAATTGACGGTGGTGATGAATGAAGAGCGCCAAAGGCTGAGCAGAAGACTGCTCAAGGCATACAGGGAGAAGCGGATCCAGTGCAGCCCCGGAAACGTCAAGCCTATGCCCCGGATGTTTACCGCCCGGGGCGTCGCTTCTTTTGAGGAGATGAAGCCCTATCTCGACGAAATAGGGTCCGATTTCAACCAGTACATCAACGAGGGAAGCTGCAATTTCTACGGGGCGCCCGTTGCCGTCATCATGTGCCTCGACAACTCTTTTTCACAGGCCCGCCTCGTGGACATAGGCATCTGCCTCGGCTACCTCGTGCTCGCCGCCCATCGCCTGGGACTCTGGACCTGTCCCATAGGTCTCATCGCCGCGTATAAGGATGAGGTCAAAGACATGCTGAACATCCCCGAGGATAAGGATGTGGTCATTGGGGTGGCCCTCGGCTATCCCGACTGGGAACACCCCATCAATCGCTTCACGTCACCGAGGGACACACTGGACAAAGTAGTCCGGTGGATAGAGTGACGCCTCGCGGGGCCTGTCCCTCCGGTTAATTCTCCCCTTGCAGGTGCCTTTTCAGCAACTCGCCGAAACTGCCAAGGGCGGATGACGATGTCTGGTCGTCGCCCTTTTGCTGTGTCCGGTAGTGCTTGAATTCTTCCTGCTCCACCTTATCGTTCACCGCATTCCGGCTGAGGGACACCTTTCTCGTCTGCTTATCCGATCCGATGACCGCCACCTGCATCTTCATTCCCACCGGGAACATCCGGCTATGGTTCGTGCCTTTGGGGGTGCCCATCTCCGAGTTCGGAATGAGGCCGCTGATCCCACTGTCGAGCTTCAGGAAAATCCCGTAAGGCATTACCCGCTCCACCGTTCCCTCCGTCACATCTCCCACTTCCGGAAGGGCGACTTCCTCTTTCGGCTGCTCGAGGGTGAGGGATATCTTCTTGTTGGCTTCGTCAACGGCCAGCACAAGCGGCTCGACCCACTGGCCTACCTCGGCCACTTCCTTCGGGTGGTTGATATGTCTTCCCGCACCCAGGTTTGAGATATGGATGAGGCCGTCAATGCCCGGCTCCAGGTTGACGAAGGCGCCGAACGGCGCAAGCCGGACGATGACGCCCTTTACCTTGGTTTCCACCAGGTATCTCTCGGACACACCCTGCCACGGGTCCGGTTTGAGGGCCTTGAGGCTCAAGGTCAGCCGGTTCTTCTCCCAATCGAGACCTATTATCTTTAACGTCACTTCCTGTCCCACGGAGAGCACGTCGGCAGGTCTTTCGGCCCTATCCCAACCGATCTCGCTCGCGGGAATAAGGCCGTCCACGCCGCCTAGATCGACAAAGGCGCCGAAGCCCTGGATGGACCGTACTATGCCGGTCAGCTCCATACCCACGCTCAGCGTCTCCTTGAGGCGCTCGGCCTGGGCCCGCCGCTCTTCCTCGAGAAGGGCGCGCCGGGAAAGGACCACATTCCGTCCGTCGCTCTCGAATTCGACTACTTTAAAGGAGAAGGTCTGGCCCACGTACTGCTCAGCCTCCCTGCTCACCCTGAGGTCCATCTGGGAAAACGGGCAAAAACACCTGGCGCCGCCCACCGTCACCTCGTATCCCCCCTTCACCGCCGCCTTCACCTTTCCCGTGACGGGAAGGTTCGCGTGGTACGCGTCGCGGATACCGGCCACATCCAGCGTCGAATAGCCGCGGATGCGTGTGGTCAGGCGCTTCACGCCATTTTGCACCGCGAGGAAAAAGGCATCGACCTCGTCGCCCTCGCGCACGCCGCCCGAGCCGTCCTCTCTCGCAAACTCCGACAGGCCGATGACGCCCTCGCTCTTTCCGCCCATGTCGACATAGACCAGATCGCCCGAAACGCTGATGACGGTCGTCTTTATCTTCTGACCGGGGGCAAGCCTTCCCGGCATCTTGCTCTCCCTCTCGAAAAGAGCGCCAAAATCTTCTTCCAGCCGGCCGTTCTCATCCCCGGCGTCGTCAATCCTGTCCACTGCCATAGTTTCTTCAGACATATTTTGTCGTCCTCACTTTCAAACTTTATATCGTTAAACTTTACTGCGAATCACTCCGGGAAATAGTCTACTACCTCGCGGGGCTAATGTCCATAGCTCCTTAAGTTCCGCACGTTCATTGCCGTCCTTCCGGGCGGCAGGCTCATGTAAGGGGCCATTCGCCCCTTTCTTTCAGCACGTCCCGATAGACGCTAAGCGCCTCGTTCACCTTCGGCATGCCCCCGTAAGGGGCGAGCTGAAAGAATACCTCGGCGAGTTTTTTCGGGTCGCACCCGACGTTCAGCGCCGCGTTCACGTGCAGCCGAAGCTCGTCGGCGGCGCCCAGGGCCGCGAGCATGGCACACGCGACCATCTGTCTCTCCGGCAGCGAAAGCACGCCCCGCGAGTAGAGATTCCCCGTAATGAACATGGAAAGGTCGTTCGCCAGGTCGCGGTCGAACTCCTTCCACGTACGGTAAGGGGGGTCCATCTTGATGCCCTTCCCGAAGAGCTTTGCCGCGGTCTCCTGCGTCCTCTTTTTGATCTCGTCATCCATGGGTGGCTCCTTGTTCCCTTGTTCTTCTCTATCCCGGTTCACATGAAAATGCAAAAATCAACGTTGTCTTTATGTATCATTTCTCCTGAAAAGGAGTCAACAGCAAAAAGCTATCGCCACGGAATCGCCGTCGGGCGAAAAGACCCTTGTCAAGCCCGATTTTCGTCTCCGGGACCGGTTTTGCGCGGATGCGTTTTCTTTGCAAGAGATGGAATACACAACCATGTTCCAACGGAGATACCGACAATTAAGGCGCCGATCATCGCCCGTCCAATGGTCACGTCCAGGTCATGAAAAACGTAAACGAGCACGGTGACCAATAGGGGTATGCTGCCATATATGCCTACGTTCATGAGAAATGCGGACCTGGGAAACATAAAACGGCCCGCCGCAAAAGAAACAAGCGCGACAAGGAGGATGATCGTTACATAGAAAAGTCCGGCGCACAACCACGAATACCCGTGATCCCTATCGGTATATCGACTATCATATACTTTCACCAGGAATGAAGGCAGCAGATTCAATGCCGTGTGAATCGATCTGTTCAACAGGAACCGGCTCACCGTGAGATCGTTAATCATTCCGGTCGCCTGACCGATTGACAGCAACCGGACGTCTTCCGTGGACCGGAGCCCGCGCAACAAATCCGAAAACTCCTGATAGGTAATCTTCCCGTGCTTCTTGTCAAACTCCCGAAAGTCGTACTCATGGAACACAACGACAATAACGGGTTGAGTGTCGGAGGAGTTTCGCGCCGCGCCGATTGCGTTCCGCAACTGAGGCAATTCGCATGTGGCCGGCAGAAAATTCAGCGTGGTGGTCTTCTCTGCCTTGCCTGCCTTGGAGGCCGAAAGAGTTGAAAACCCGAGATCCTCGAGGACCCGTAACGTATTCAGGTCATACGCATTCCAGGGGGGCACAAAAGTGGTGACGGGGGCATCTATCAATGCTTCAAGGAACTTCTTGCCTTCGGCCAATTTCTTCGCCTGAACGCCGTAATCAAGGCCGGAGAATTCGTTCATTTCACGAACGCTGACTATCTGGTGCGCATACCCGTGCAATGCGACGTCCAAAATGCCGCTCTTAAGCGCGGCCTTCAAAATATTACCTTTTGTCGGGGTTAAGGGGAGAGAGTTCTGAGGAGATGGGTCATGCTCGGATCCCGCGCACACAAAAGGTATGACAGCAAAGGTTACGGGGACTTTATTTTTGCGAAAAGCATCGATGATTTTTAACTCCGTGTCCATGGAACTCTTGGCCGAGTAATCATCGAACCGGAAGATAACGTTGATTTGCTTCGCTTTAGCTGTCTGGCCGCTGCAGCCCGTGAATGGAATCATACACGCAAAGAGAATTGCAATGAGAATGCCCCGGTAGAGAAGAACGACGTTTCCGATCATGTGCACTTCGACCTTTATAATCCCCCGGCCTTTTGCGCAAGCGTCGCCAAGTGTAACACCGGCCATCGGCCCGGTCGAGTAAAATTTGCCCTTCCGGGAAAGAGGCTCTCTGCCGCCTTGACGGAGAGGGCGGGAAACAGCGAAATATTATAAGGCTATTTCCTTTCCAGCAGCGTCAGCACCTCGAAGTGGCACGTGTGGGGAAAGAAATCGAAAGGGATGACCTGCCTGGCATTGTAGACGTCTTTCAGGCTCAGGAGGTCCCTCGCCAGCGTGGAGGGGTTGCATGATATGTAGGCGACCCTTTCCGCCCCGAGCTCGCGGACCGCGGCCACCGCTTCCCCGCTCAGCCCTTTTCTCGGAGGGTCGACCACGAGCAGGTCGACCCGCTTGCCCCTGAACCGGCGGGCGGCCGTTTCCGCCTTGTCTCTCAGGAAGACGCAGTCCCGTGACCTGTTGAGGACGCCATTCTCCCGGGCGGCCATGATGCTCTCTTTGCTCGAATCGATGCCCGTCACCTCCTTGGCATGGCGGGCAAGAATCAGCTCCATGGTCCCGGAGCCGCAGTAAAGGCCGACGACGCGCTCTTTGCCCGTGAGCCCGGCAACGGCGATAAGACGTGCATAGAGCGAGCCTGCCGTCTTCGGGTTCGGTTGGAAGAATGAAAGGGGGTATATCCGAAACGCGCAGCCCGCAAGCAGCTCATCGATAGCGGGCTTGCCCCAGAGGAGCCTGGTGGCGGCGCCCGTCAGGTAAAAGCTCCTGAGTTGTGCCACGGCCTTTGGCAGCCTCGAAACCAGGTCCGCAAGTTGGCGGCTTACGTCGGAGGCGGCGATGAGGTGGCACATGATCTCGCCCGTGCCCTTCGCCTCCCTCAGCACCAGCCTCCTGAGCGTCCCCTTCCCGGTCGAGGGATTGTAAGCCGTCAGGTCCGTTCCCCGCAAGGCTTCACGCACCAGGGGAAGCACCTGCGCCGCGACGGGACTGAAGAGGGAGCACTCGTCAACCGGCACTATCCGGCCTTTCGCCGGGCGAAGGGGCGACGCGCGCTCGCTCAGGCCGAGGGTGGTCCGCCCTTCCGACTCGCCGAAGGAAAACTCCACCTTGCCCCGGTAAAAGAACGTGTCCTCCGAGGGAACGATGCCCTCTACCGCCACCCCTTCGAGGTCCTGGCCACCCACCCTTCTCAGCACCTGCGCCAGATGGTTTTCTTTTACCTTGAGCTGCGCCCCGTAAGAGAGCGCCTGGAGGTCGCAGCCCCCGCAGCGGCCGAAATGCGGGCATCGCGCCCGCTCCCGCATAGGCGACTCCTCCTCGATCGCCACGAGCTCCCCGTATGCGAAGCGCTTGTCCAGCCTCACGACCCGCAGCCGCACCCTGTCGCCCGGCACCGCGCCGGGCACGAAGACGACCAGATCGTANNCCCCTCACCCCGCCCTCTCCCCCGAGGGAGAGGGGATGAAAGAGGTGCCGGCCCCTTTACGCTATTCTTTCCTGACAGGAGAGGATAGAGTAAAGGTCAAAGGACCATTCTACCACTGCCGCCGCCTCTCATACAATTACCGGGGTTCAGCGGGTGCACGACACAAAAGTTATTGCTTGAGCCGTGAGTGGAGGTGTGCGGCCCAAGGAGACCTACAGCAGACTGCTTCTGGAACTGGCGCGCATCGAGGTAAAAGTGAATACGGAGAAGACGAGGCTCGTGGACCTGGCGAAGGGAGAGATATTCAGCTTTCTCGGATTTGACTATCGGAACTGCGCGACCAAGAGCGGCAAGCGGGGCGTGAGGCTAACGCCGAGGACGAAGGCGAGGATGAAACTTTTGCAAAACCTCAAGGACATCTTCCGGCGGCGCATATCACAACCCGTCGACCGGGTCATCGAACTTATCAATCCGAAGCTCCGAGGCTTACGCGAACTACTTCAGGATAGGACATGCGAGCCGCTGTTTCTCCTACGTCAGGTAGTGGGTGGAGAGGAAGGTGAGGCGACTCCTCCAGGGGGCACGGAATCGGTCGGGCTTTGGCTGGAACAGGTGGAGTACGGAATGGCTGTATAAGGACCTCGGTCTCGACAACGACTACCAGGTTCGCTACTACCGTCCTGAAAGCGCTGCCAGTCGATAGGCATCATAATCCCCTGCGTGAAGACAAAGAGGAAAGCCGGATGCTACCGGGGCGTCATAAAGAAAGATCTTATTGCCTTGGAAAGATAGCTCAGCTTGAAGAGGCTCGCCGGCCTTATGGCTACGGCCTTCATATAATGCCGGCGCGCCCGCGCCCCCTCATGCGCGAGATAGAGCCTCCTGAAGAGGTCCAGGTGCCTCTTCGACGTCAGTTCGTTGCGCATGTAGTCGAGCGCCCCTCCGTAGAAAGGGTCGTCGAGGACCGCGCCGACAAAGGCCATGTCCTGCCGGAGGACCTCGTCGACGTCGTGCCTGAGGCTGTCTTCGTGGTGGAGGTTGACGACGGTGGGTGTCGCGAGGAAGTAGCCCTTTGCGGCGAAGAAGACCTTCGAAAAGTAGACGATGTCTTCGCCGTTCGAGAGTTCCGGCGGGAAAGAGAACCTCTTCGCCAGGCTGCTCCTCATCATGGCTGCGCTTGTCTGAAACCGAAGGTGGTGCAGGAGAAGCTCTTCGTAGAACCGCCCGGAGATCCGGTCTTTTTTCTCCTTCTCCTTGTATGAAAGGTTCCCCTCTGCGTCACAGGAGAGGGTGTCGCTGAAAACAATGCCTATGTCCGGCCCGCTCCGAAGGATTTCCACCCTGGCGGCGATGGAATCGGGCAGCAGGTAATCGTCGGCGTCGAGGAACGTGATCAGCTCACCCCGCGCGGCAATAAGCCCCGCGTTCCTCGCCCGCGAGACGCCCTGGTTTTCCTGAAAGATATAGACCAGATCGGGTCCGAACCCCTCCACCACGCCCCTGGTGTTGTCCGTGGAGCCGTCGTCCACGACGATGATCTCCAGCCTCTTGTACGTCTGGCTTTTGCACGAGTCGAGGGCTTTCCCGAGGTAGCGGCCGTAGTTGTACGTGGGGACGATCACCGAGACGAGGGGGACGGCGGCCGATGATGCAGGGGTCTGGCCGACGCCCGTCTGTCCGTCTATGCCGCCCCATATCGTCATCCGTTGCCTTTCCCGTCTCCTTACGCTTGCCATGCGGGCCGATCAAAGGCGTCCCGAACGGCAGAGTAATACTACCGCCTGGATGCAATGCAGTCAAGGGGCGGGGCGCCGGGCGTGGGGCGCTGCCTTTCTTCCGGTAAGCCGGTGCCGCGCTACTTCCTCACCTTGTACCCCGCCTTTTCCACCGCCTGCTCCAGCTCCAGTTCTTTGGTCCGCGATTCGTCGTAGGTGATCCTGGCCGTGCCGATGGCTACCTCCGTCCGGGAAACACCGGGCAATTCCTCGACGGCCTTTTTCACGCGCATCACGCAGTGCTGGCACGTCATCCCTTCGATCTTGAGTGTGGCTTCGGACATGTCCTATCCTCCTTCATCTGATATGTGCCCGTTTTCAGGCTTCGTTCGGGCTGTCTTCCTTTTTTCCCTGCAATCCTTACGGTCCATGCAGAGCCTGTTGATCACGCAACTCTCCCTGTACTGACAATAATCAGACCCGTGCGGACAAGGGTCCTTCTCCGTATCCACCTCCTGCCGATATTTCATGCACAGAAACCGCGTTTCCCCAACCATTTCAGAAAGTCCTCTAGATGCTACGTCGTCGGACCGGCGTTGTCAACGGGGCCAAAACGACGGCAATCAGCCAATCTCCTTGACACATATATCCATTAGATATAATATAGTAATATAATGGAGAAGTAAATGGATAAAAGCACGCTGCACGAGCTTCACGCCCGATTTTGCGAAGCCTTCACGTCACCCAAACGACTCGAAATCCTGAACCTGTTGAGAGACCGGGAGTTGTGTGTCGGCGCGCTCTCGAAGCTGGCGAATCTACCACAGTCCAGCGTGTCGCAGCACCTCGCGGTGCTGAGATCGCGGGGTATAGTCGCTGCGAGGCGCGAAGGCGTCACGATCTATTATTCCCTTTCGACGGCGAGGATTATGGCCGCCTTCGACATCATTACCGAGGTACTTCTGGAAGAGCTCTCCCACACGGAGAAGCTGTCGAAGGACCTCAGAGAGGCCCGGACAAGGTAAATAGGGGGCTTTTTTATGGAGAAGGGTATGCGTGCACGTCTGAAGGCTTGCAGGGGTTCGAAGGAGTAAGAACGATGAGCGATGGAAGTCACGAGAGCGCTGCCGACCGGACGACGGATGAGAAACAGTATGTCAAGATCGGAGGGATGAGCTGCGTGATGTGCGCCGGGGCGATCGAAAAGGCCATCTCCGGCATCGCGGGCGTGACCGCCGTTTCCGTCAATCTGGGGGCGGAGAAGGCGCAGGTAACCTACAAGGCCGGCATCGTCTCCCCTTCAGATATACGCAAGGCGGTCGAAGACGCGGGTTACCGGTATCTCGGCGTAGAGGGCGAGGACACTGAAAACCTGGAGGCCCAAAGCCGGGAATTGGATTTGCGGGAGAAGCGGAACAGGGTCATCGTCGGTTTCATTATCGGCATCCCGCTGATGGTCCTCATGTTCTTTCCGATGGCCATGCACGGCGTCATACCGTATGTGATGCTCGTCGTCTCGACGCCGGTCTTCATCTATTTGAGCCATCCGATTTTTTCCGCGGCGTGGAGGGCCCTCAGGAATAGAAGCCTGAACATGGACGTCATGTATGCCATGGGGATCGGCGTCTCCTTCGCGGCAAGCCTCCTCGGGACGTTCCGGATCGTCCTCACGCGGGAGTTCCTCTTTTATGACAGCGCGGTCCTCCTTGCCACCTTCCTCTCGATGGGGCGTTACCTGGAGGCACGGGCCAAGGGCAAGACAGGAGAGGCCATCAAGAGACTCATGGACCTCCAGCCCAAGACGGCAATCGTGCTCAAAGGCGGGCAGGAGACCGAGGTAGCGGTGCAGGACGTGCAAATAGGGGATAACGTTATCGTGAAGCCCGGCCAAAAGGTGCCCGTCGACGGGGAAGTGCTCACCGGGACGAGTTACGTGGACGAAGCGATGATTACCGGAGAACCCCTCCCCGTTTTGAAGGAGCCGGGGATGAGCGTGGTGGGCGGGACGCTCAACCAGAACGGCGTGCTCACCTTCACCGCGCTGAAGGTCGGCAGGGATACGGTGCTCGCCCAGATCGTCAAGCTGGTGGAAGAGGCCCAGGGGTCGAAGCCGCCCGTCCAGAGGATAGCGGACAGGGTCGTCGCCTATTTTATCCCCGTCGTCCTCGCGATCGCCCTCGCCACCTTTTGTCTCTGGTATTTCGTCCTGGGCAACACCCTGCTCTTTGCGATGACCGCCCTCATCTCGGTCCTCGTCATCGCCTGCCCCTGCGCGCTGGGGCTCGCAACCCCCACCGCGGTGACGGTAGGGGTGGGCCGGGGCGCGGAGCTCGGCATACTCATCAGGAACGGCGAGGTGCTCGAGCGCTCGGAAAAACTTACCGTCGTCGCCTGTGACAAGACCGGCACCCTTACCAGGGGGAAGCCGGAGGTGACCGACGTCATCCCCTTCGGCACGACCGCAGAACGTCTGCTCGGTCTGGCGGCATCCGTGGAGAGGTATTCCCAGCACCCGCTCGGCGCGGCAATCGTCGCCCGTGCGCGGGAGAGGCAGGTCGTCATACCGGAGAGCACGGCATTCGACACCCTCGGCGGGAAGGGTGTGCGCGCGGTCATAGGCGGACAGGATGCCTCGGTGGGGAGCAGGCCCTTCTTTGCGGAGAGGGGGTTGAACCCTCCCGAGGACACAGAGATGCGGATTTCGGCCCTGGAGAGCGAGGGGAAGACGGTCGTCCTCGTGGCGCTCGAAGAAACGCTCCTGGGCCTGATCGCCATCGCCGATACCCTGAAAAGCTCGACGCCGGACGCGGTCAGGGGCTTCAAAAAACTGGGCTTGCAGGTCGTGATGATCACGGGCGACAACGAAAGGACCGCCAACGCCGTCGCGCGACAGGCCGGCATCGACCGGGTGCTGGCGGGAGTGCTGCCCCAGGACAAGGCCGCGGCGGTCAGGGAGCTTCAGGCGGCGGGCAATGTGGTCGCCTTCGTGGGTGACGGCATCAACGACGCCCCTGCCCTTGCCCAGGCGGACGTGGGCATTGCTATCGGGAGCGGGACGGACGTGGCCATCGAGAGCGGAGAGATGGTGCTGATCCGGGACGACCTGATGGACGCCGTCTCGGGGATCCAACTGAGCAGAAAGGTAATGGCGCGGATAAAGCAGAATATTTTCTGGGCCTTCGCTTACAACACGGCGCTGATCCCCGTCGCCTCCGGCATCCTCTATCCCTTCTTCGGCATTACCCTGAAGCCGGAGTGGGCGGGCCTGGCCATGGCCATGAGCTCCGTTACCGTGGTCTCCCTCTCGCTCATGCTGAAGCGGTACCGGCCCGCCCTATGACGCGCGGGGTCAAGGAGGACATCGGGTGAAGCCGAAGACCGCCCTGCCGGCGGAGCCGCACAAGATCAGGATCGGGGTGAGCGCGTGTCTGCTCGGCCATAACGTCCGCTACGATGGGGTCCACAAGCTCGATCGCTACATCACGGAGGCCCTTGGACGCATCTTCGGGTACGTCCCGGTATGCCCGGAGGTCGAATGCGGGCTGCCGGTCCCCAGGGAAACGCTCCATCTCGTGAGGGATGCCGCATCGATACGGCTGGTCACGACTCGGACCGGGATAGACCACACCGGGGCCATGCGGCGGTGGTGTGATGCGAAGCTCGACGGGCTGGCCCGTGAGGAGCTCGCGGGATTTATCTTTAAGAGCCGGTCGCCCAGTTGCGGTCTGGGAGAAGTCCCGGTATACGACGCCCAGGGTATGGCGTGCGGGAGCGGGAGCGGCATCTTCGCCGCCGCCTTCATCCACCGGAACCCGGCGGTCCCTGCCATAGACGAGGAAAGGCTCCTCGATCCCGCCCTCAGACGGCACTTCATCGACGGCGTCTTCTTCCACGCGCGGCAGGCGTCCCTTAAGGCGGGCGGCCTCACGGCCGACCTGGCAGCCCTCCACGCGGACCTGCTGCTCCTCATCCTCTCTCACGGCCCTACATAGGGAGCCTCAGGTGAAACTTCGTCGCCAGCATCCTGAGACCCAGGGCAATCACGATGCTCGCCGTGGCGGACAGCGCATGGTCCACTCCCAGGACGCGCCCGCCCCAGTAAGCCGCGGCTGCGAAGAAGGAGCACGTCGCGTAAAGCTCGCTGCGCCTGAATATTACCGGTATCTTATTGCAGACTATATCCCTGAGCACCCCTCCGAACGTGGCGGTTATCACGCCCATCACCACGCAGACGAAGGGCGGAAGATCCATCCCGAAGGCGGCGGCCGTACCGCTGGCGCTGAACAGGCCGAGGCCGAGACCGTCGGGTATGATGATCGTGTGCTCCGTCAGGACGAATTTCTTCAACCGAAAAATGATGAGCGCACCGATGACCAGCACCATGATCATGAGGGGATATTCCTGGTGGAGCACCCACACAGGCTGCCTGTTGAGGAGAAGGTCCCGAAGCGTCCCGCCCCCGAGGGCGGTCACGAAGGCGATGGCGTAGGTACCCACGAAATCCATCTTCTTGCGTCGCGCCTCTATCAGGCCCGAGAGGGCAAAGGCAATAATCCCCAGGACTTCTATCAACCTCAGCATGGTTTTCCTTCCTCCCACGGACGCGTAGTGATAGTTTATTCATTCTTGTCCCATTTGCCCATACGTGAGGGCGGAAGAGGGCTGGAGCCGGGTGTTCATGCATGCGGGGCGGTCGCTCTTTCGTACCCGTCCATCCTGAGTGAGAGCAGGAGCCGTTGGAACCGGGCTGACCGTAGGGGATCGTCGGGGCTGCCGAAGAGGTGGGATGCGCAGCCGCAGTCCGTGCAGCCAAACCCCGGTATCGACCATGCCGAGTGCTCCCGGAGGGCTTCCGCGATGGTGCATTCGAGCCTCGCGGAGGAGCGGATCGGGAGGACGGCGTGGACGGCGGCGACCGACCTCAGCCAGTCTATGTGCCAGTGAAATTGCTTGCGCCTAGCCACATGCCTCCCCATCCTCGCCGTCAGGTTCGCCATTGCCGAGCCGGCATAGAGATAAAAGCCCTTTCTGAAAAAGAACCTGCCCGCCCTACCGACATCGAGGGAACGGTCTTCCGCAAGGCGGAGGACGAGGATATAGCTCCCTCTGTCCCGTGCCTCTTTCTCGATGTATGGCCACGGGATGTCGAGGAGTGCCACATGGTCGGAGAGGGAAAGATCGGGCATCCAACGGACGGCAACCGGGATGATAGCCACGGACCGGCGCACGGCATGAAGCGGGCGGAAAGGGGCATGCCGAAGGGACGGAAAAGATCAGTCATGGCCGCCGAGTCACTTTTCGAAGCCAAATCTTTGTGTACGCATCTAAGCTTCTCTCCTCGACGTGTGCGACCCGGCAAGGCAATGCGCAGGACGCCGTCCCCTTTACGCCGGGCGCAAGGGGTCTCTTTTGTCTTGTTCATTCTATCGGCGCCGTCGCGCCGTGTCAACCGCGAGAAGGGTCCCCGGTCCCTCCCCCGCCCCTTCGGCGGTTTTCTCAAATCTCAAGAAGACGCTCGATTCGCGCGCCTTTTCAGTGGACCTTTGGGGCGTCGCAGTGTAAGCTTTATCGGGATTTCCGAGAAGACCGGACCGAGGAGCATGGCATGAAGACCTGTGAACTGATTGTCAAGTGCCTGGAAAACGAGGGCGTCGACCGCGTCTTCGGCATTCCCGGTGAAGAGACGCTCGATTTCATGGACTCCCTGAGCAGGTCGAAGATCGTCTTTGTCCTTACGCGCCACGAACAGGCAGCCGCCTTCATGGCCAACGCCCACGGCCGCCTGAGCGGCAAGGCGGGGGTCTGCCTGTCCACTCTCGGGCCCGGCGCGACAAACCTGCTCACGGGCATCGCCGACGCCTACCTGGACCGGGCCCCCTCGTCGCCATCACGGGTCAGGCCGAGCTCGGACGCATCCACAAGGAGTCCCACCAGTATATCAACATCGTGAAGAACTTCGAGACCGTCACGAAGTGGAACACGAGGATCGAGATACCGGACGTCGTGTCGGAGGTGGTGAGGAAGGCTTTCAAGGTCGCCGAGACGGAGAAGCCCGGTTCCGTGCACCTGGAGCTTCCCGAAGACGTGGCATCCCAGAGAGTGGGCCGGACCTACCAGACCACCATCCCGCCCATCCGCGCCCGCCGCGCTTCCGCGGACAGGCACTCTCTCAGGCAGGCGGCCGAGTTCATAGAGAAATCCTCGAACCCGGTGATCCTCGCGGGCAACGGCGTGGTGCGCAAGAACGCGGCGTCGCAACTCAGGAAATTCGCCGAGCTTTTCGGCATTCCCGTCGTGACCACCTTTATGGGCAAAGGGGGCATGACGGCGGAAAGCGACTGTTATGTCGGCACCCTCGGCCTCCGCCGGGATCGCCAGATCCCCGACGTCTTTCTGAAGGCCGACCTCGTCATCGCCGTCGGCTATGACCTGGTGGAATACAGCCCGGGGAGATGGAACCCCGGCGCCGACAAGAACATCATCCATATCGACTTCACTACCTCTGAAGTGGACGTCCACTACGTGCCCCAGGTGGAGATCGTCTCCGACATAAGGGAGACCCTGGAGCTCCTCGAAGGGATGACCAGCTGCAACAAGAAGGGCGCGTACGTCGCGCATTTGAGGGAGGAGCTGCTGGAGACTTTCGAGCGGGAAGGCTTGATAGATTCCTGGCCCGTGAGGCCCCAGCGCGTGCTCTATGCCATGAGAAAGGTCCTGGGGCACGACGACATCGTGATCAGCGACGTGGGCACGCACAAGATGTGGGTCGCCAAGTTCTATCCGGTTTACGGCAACAACACGCTGCTCATATCGAACGGTTTCGCCTCCATGGGCTTTGCCGTCCCCGCCGCGATAGGGGCCAAGCTGCTCTACCCCCACAGGAAGGTGGTCGCCGTGTGCGGTGACGGCGGCTTCCTCATGAACGTTC
>PLSJ01000043.1 GCA_003165115.1 Syntrophaceae bacterium
TTTGCTTGTCTTAACCAGCCTTGGCCGGGGTCCCGGCCGTTTTCAATGATCGTTCAATATAAGGGGGCACGTCACGCTTCTGTCGACTCCGCACCTGCGCCGCCCCGTCCGACTGACGCTCTCGGTGCCGCGCCTTAAGCGCCCTCGCCGGTCGGTAACTGCTGTCTATGATTCAATATAAGTACGCAACCAAATGTGTCAAGGGAGAAGGAGGCCCTTTATCGACAAATTTGTCATGGCTTTGCATCGACCCGCCCCGGTCCCTCGTGAGGAGACCGGTCTAAGAGGTGTTTCTTGCAAACGGGACGGCGAGACGGTAGAATAAATAGCACGGAGGGATGGCTGAGCGGCCGAAAGCGGCGNNCTTGAAAACCGTTGGGGGTTTACGCCCCCCGTGGGTTCAAATCCTACTCCCTCCGCCAATTTTCATCCGATTTCCGTTGTCTGCTTTTTCCCAAATTGTATAGTTTTTGTATAGTCAGTGCCTTCAAAGATATCGTCCATCACGTCAACGGCCGCCGCTTTGTGGGAAGGTGCAAGGTGAGCATACCGGAGTGTCATGGTAAGGGTCTTGTGCCCCAGGAGTTCCTTGACGGTCGTGATGTCCTTCCCCGCCATAATAAGCTGAGAGGCGAAGGTATGGCGGCAGTCGTGAAAATGAAAATCCTTAATCCCCGCCTTCTTGCAGGCCCGGTTGAAGCTGGTCTTTATATCGCCGTATGGCCCGCCCGTGACAGGATTCACAAAGACGTTTCCGCCGTCAATCCGTCTCGCCAAAGCCTCAAGCGTCGCCCGGAGAGTAGCGCTTATCGGTATCTCCCGGCGCTCCCCGTTCTTTGTCTTGTCGAGAAGGATGAAACCATGCCGCATGTCTACGTTATCCCATTTGAGGTTTAGAATCTCGCCCCGGCGCATACCCGTATTCAAGGCCATTATCACGATGGGCTTTAGATGATCCGCACATTCGGCCACAAGCGCCCGACACTCTTCCTTTGAGAGATACCGGAGACGGCGGTTGTTCTCTTCAAGGAGCTTTATCTTGCGTACTTTCTTCAATACCTCTTCTTCCACAAGCTCCCACTCGACGGCCTTGGTAAACATATGCTTGATGGTTGCAACGTGCCGGTTGATGGTACCCGGCTTATTCCCTCCGGGGATGCTCTTCTTCGCTTGCTTCCGGCTCTTCTCCATGCGCTCGGTCTGGTAATGCTCCAGGAGCCTACTGTTGAAGGCCCGTAGAGGATAGCCCCCGAAGATGGTTACAAGCTGGTTGACGAGCTTCTCCTTCTGCCGGAAAGACCGTTGCCGTCTCGCCCATTGTAGATAGTCAACGGACAATGCCTTGAAGGTGACATTTGGAATCTTCTTTCTGATCTCGGGCTGCTTCCCCCTCCCCACGTCCGCCTTGCGCTCATGGAGCAGAGCCTCCGCGTCCTGTATCCTGGTGCCAGGTCTGTCGCCCTGCTTCGCCGATTCTAAGATGATCTTTCCGTCGACACCCGCGTACCGAATCCAGTAGATATCGCCCCGCCTGTAAATCCCCTTCGGCAGGTCTTTCTTATCCTTCTCGCCTTTCTTTGCCATAACTACCCCCTTTTCGTTTCTCCGTTTTCCTTTTCCTTCAATTCCCTCTCGATATAGTTCAAGGCCAACTTCAAGGTCTTACTCGGTTGCTTTTCTGCCCTCTCAAGCAGGCCGACATAGACTCTAGTTACTCCCAAAAGATCGGCAAGCGCCTTCTGAGTGATGCCGGACCTTGCCCTCAATTCTTTGATCTCTTCCGGGGTCCAATCTCTCATCACGCCCTCATTGTAAGATAACTGAGTTATCTTGTAAAGGGAAAAGATAGGGGAGCACCGACTATACAATTCACTATACAGTCTTGTGGATTTGGTTGCGAATAAAGGGATGATCAGAGCAGTAGACGGACATGATGACCGTTGCTCACCTCATAATTTTCAGCCGCGATGATAGAGGATGACTCGCCGGGGTTCTCAGAGAATCGAGCCACTTGTCTATCTCCCGTTTCCGGAATCGAAGCTGTTTGTTTGAAATCTTGTAAAAGGGTATCTCTTTCAGGTGTGTCCGCTCGTGTACCCACTTGGGCGTTACGTGGAGGTAATCACACAGGCCAGGAACGTCGAATACGGTGTCACCGCTGCGGCCAAGTGCAAGGTTCTGAAGGCCGGCGCTTAGTTCTTCCCGGATGGCGTCCCGGAATAGCTCTTTGAAAGGTTGAAGGTCCTCAGGTTCGAGCTTCATGGTATGTTTTCACAAGAATTCGCACGTAGCGATCACCCTGCCCAGGATACTCGCGACGATCCTGCATGAGCGCTTATCCAGTTGTTCCTGTTCATCGTGGCCGGCAAACTCTATCCAGAGCAGGTGGTTCTTTCCCTGCCTTACGATGCTCAATTCCGCCGTACCCACCTGATAGATCGCATTGATGTCCAGGAGATTGCCGGTGAACGCGTTCAGGGTCTCCATGAACCGGATCGCGTCCAACGGGTCGGAAAGCACGACATATCCCCAATGGGACAGACACTGAAAGCGGTTGCGGAGCTGAACGGCCCGCACATTATTCGTGTACTTGGATGCAATCGTTTCTACCCGGTGAAATATGGTCGCGCTCAGTCTGCCCTCCAGGGGAATCGTCCGTTCTATTTCCTCGATGGTTAGTTCCCACCGTGGATTTCGGTAGAGCAAATCGTCAAGGGTCTTCATGTTCCGCCTCGAGCTCCGCCCAGATATTGCGGATATGGATGTAGCTGATCTCAAAATGTTTATACTGTTTGAGGAACCTTGCGATCTCCCGGAAGCTTAAGTTTTCCCCGGTGCGGAGTTGTTCCACAAGCCCCCACATGCCCATGAGCTGCTTTCGCTTCGGGCTTGACTTCCTGGTCCTCTGCGCCCGTATCCGCGCCGCCTGGATTTTCGTGATCTTGGCGACGGCTTTGAGGTCATGGTCGGGCGATTTACGGGCAAGTCCGTGTTCCACCTGGCGCATGCTCTTCAGGGCGGTACACAATGCGGCGTAGTACTTCTCTGCCTGGTTCAAATGTTCCTCTTTGATCTGGTGGTAGCTTGCGACCATCAATCCCATCGCCTCGATCCGTATGGGGTCTGGTTGCCTTGCCAGCCACTTGAGGAGCCGCGATGCTTCGTCCGTCATCCCTTAGCTTCCGAATAGGTAATGGTCGGTAATGGAGCCTCGCTCGTGCTTCATCTCCCAGCTCACCTCCTGCCGCGCCTCTTCATGGGNNCGCGCTGATACTCCCGCTCGTCCAGGGAGAACCTGCCGTGCTCCTCGATGTAATCTTTCAGATCGGCATAGGTCTCCGGCGACACCATGACCGTTCCGCCCTTGCCGCCTTTTTCCTCGGTGTAGATGACGCCCACGGTCTTGCCGGTGAACTGATCCGTACCCAAACCCCTGAGTTGGTCCTCTTTGATGAGTGAGACGCCCTCAAGCCTTGCTCCCCCCTCCGTTTGAATCCTTGCGCCGATCCGGTGTTCCTGCTCTTGAAGATTGCCGATAACCCTGTGGGGATCATTGTAGGCCCGGTCGTGATAGCCGTCCCGGAGTTGTCCCAGTTCCTTTGCCTGATGGAGGACGTCAAGCCGGGCGGAGAAATCGCGCTCGCCGGTCTTCCCGTGGAAGTTGAGGGCCCTTTCGAGCGCCCCCAGGCCGCTGCATATCTTCTCAAGCGTCTGCTTGGCAACACCCTCTTCCACTTTTCGTTCCATATAAGCCACGACGTGGGCCGCGGTGATCTTTTCAAAATCCTTGACCCCGTG
>PLSJ01000489.1 GCA_003165115.1 Syntrophaceae bacterium
ATGGGCGCGCCTTCGAGGCCGATGAGCAGCCGGTCGTTGCCGCCGGGTATCACCATCTCGAACAGGGAGTCCACCGTCGTATAGTCATAATACCCGAGACGCGCCAGGGGACGCACCTTCAGGATATCGAGACGCCCGTCGGGTTTGAGCGCCCCGTCCGCGATGTGCACGAGGACGACCCGGCCGATGACCACGTCCACCGTGCCCATGGGTCCATTGCCGGGCAGCCGGATCGTCTGGTAATAGCGGCATTCGAACTGCACGGGTGATTCCGCGACGCGGCACGGCCTTACCTTTACCGACGGCGCCTTCGTGACGCCCGCCAGATCGAATTCGTCCACCTCCGGAGGCACCTCGACGGCGGAACGGTTGACCGCGTCACGCAGGTCGTAGGTCGCCATGTTGTAGACGAACTCGCCCGTCTGCTCCACGTTCGCCACCGTGTCTTTCCGCCCGCCCAGGCTGTTCTGGTTCGCCGCGAACATCACGTAAGGCGGGTCGAAGGTGAGGTTCTGGAATTGGCTGAAAGGCGCGAGGTTGTGTACGCCGCGTGCGCTTATGGTCGATATCCATCCGATGGGGCGGGGCACCACGCACGATTTGAAAGGGTTGTGCCGCAGGCCGTGGTCGTCTTTGTCGGGATCGTAGAACATTGGGGTCCTCTTTTTCGCGTGGAGTTGCTCTTATTGTACAATGTTCCTATGCCCGATCAATAATTTTTTCCTTGACATTGCGCCTGATTGTGCAACAATGTTCCCCGTGCGGCCAGCGGAAGGGGCGGACGTTTCGTCCCTCCTTCCCTCTTTTTACGGAACAGGAGTCGAGGAGACGATGACGAATAAGATATTCCCCGGCCTCATGGCCGCCGCGTTGGCGATGCTCTTTTTGTCCGGCTCCGCGGGCATGACGTGGGCCGCGCCGAAAAACGTCCCGACCGCGAAGGCCGGCAACTGCGCCGCCTGTCACGGCGCGCAGGCGGTCCTCCCCGCCGGCCACGGCGACACGAAGGCGATGACCTACAAAGACTGCCTGGGGTGCCACGAGAAGACGGGGCCCCAGAAATTGGAAGGGCGCATTCCGGGAAGCCATATCCATCGGCTGAACAACATCACCTGTCAGATGTGTCACGGCAAGGCCAAGAAGCCGGAAGCCGTGAAGATGAAACAGTGCGCGACCTGCCACGACGCGGATAAGCTGGCGGCGCAAACGGCGCAGGTGAAGCCGGAGAACCCGCACACGTCTCCCCATTACGGGACGAGTCTCGACTGCAACGTCTGTCACCATCAGCACGAAAAGTCGGGGAACTTCTGTTCCCAGTGCCACAAGTTCGATTTCGTCGTGCCCTGAAGCGAAGGCGGCCTATTTCCGTTTCTTCAGGAACCCGGTCCCGATGGAATGGGCCTTTCCGAGGTAAGGGCCTATCCGGTAGTAAGTGCGGTTGCCGGGTATGTAGAGGAAGGGGTCCAGTCTCCCGATATCGAGCGACCCATCTTCACCGAGTGCCGATTCCTCGGCCTTGACGTCCACGATCTCCCCGATAAAACGCGTGTGGAGCCCCAGCTCGATTGCGTGAAGAAGCCTGCACTCTAGGACGAGGGGAAACTCCGCCACGTAGGGGGCGTCGACACGTGCGCTTCGCTCCGGGGTGAGGCCCGTGGCCTGCCACTTATCCGTATTCCGCCCCGAGGCTATCCCCGCATAATCCGTTTCATTGACATGGCCGGCGGAGGGGATGCTTACCGTAAACGCCTTTCTCTCCACGATGGCAGCATAAGTGTAGATCGCCTTCCTCAGGGAAACCCCGACACAGGGAGGGTCCGAGCAGCAAACCCGCCCCAGGCGGCGGTCATGATGTTCGGCTTCCCTTCCCTGTCATAAGTGCCTACGACCCACACCGTCGTCGCGCCGACGAGTATGCTCGCACCGAGGGACTTCTTCATCGGTTATCCTCCTTTAGCTTTCTTCCGCTCGCACGCGGAAAAACAGACCGCCTGCGGCCGGGCAAGGCTAGTACTGGTACGGGGTAGGTACCTTCCGCGCCTTCTCCTGGCCTTTCCAGTAGTCGATGCGCTCCTTCGCATATGCCAGCCAGGAGTCTATCTCCTTCTCCGTGTAGCCCTTTGCCATGAGGTCCTTCTTGAATTCTTCGACGACGGGCTGGGACGCCTTCACCCACCTCGCCGCCTCACTCTCTGACAACGGGACGATCTGGCCGCCCTGGCTTTTCAGGAACTGCATGCCCTCGATCTCGATCTCGTTCCACATGACGGCCCATTTGTCCTTGTAATCATCGGCCGTCTCCTGGAAAATCCGCTTTATGTCCTCGGGCAGTCCGTTCCATTTCGATCTGTTCATCGCCACGTAAAAGGTATAAGACGTCCCGATCTTCCAACACGCGGTGGAGTACCTGATCACCTCGCCTATCTTGAAGCCCTTGAGCTGTTCCATGGGTCCGAAGTTGCCGTCGATCACGCGTCTCCTGAGCGACTCGTAAAGGTCGACCATCTCGACGGGCATCGGTGTCCCGCCGAGGGCCTTTACCAAATCGCCGATCCTTCCCGTACCCCTGATCTTCAGGCCTTTCAGCTCTTCGAGTGTCCTGACGGGCTTTGCGATGGTCTGGAGCACGGCGGGCGGTGACGTGCTGAACATCAGGGGGTAATAGTCGTTCCATTCCTTTGGCCTGAACTTTTCGTAGAAATCATTGGCCACATGGGTGCTCACGAAGGCGCTCGGGGAGCCGATAGGCAGCTCCATGAGCTCCATGACGGGGAAGCGGCCCCTTGAATAGGCGCAGTGGGAGAGGCCGATGTCCGCGATCCCCGTACTGACGCCGGCGGGCATCTTGGGGGCGGTGAGGAGCGTCCCTCCCGGGTAGTAGGAGATTTCCACCCTGCCCCCCGTGCGCTTCCTGATCTCGTCGCAGAATTGCTGCCCGAGCGCCGTATTTTTGTGCTGCACGGGGAAATAGTTGGCGAACTTGAGTTTTATGGGTTCCGCCGCGTAGCCCGCCGCGGAAACGCCAAGAAGAAGCATAAGAGCGAAAAAAACCGGTAATCCCCTTCCCCTCATCTGTTACCCCCCCTTTTTTTTCGGCCTGTGCGACAGGCCGTCGATGAAGCCTGTAGCTTTAAACCATCCCCCCTTCTTTTTGCCTTACGCCCCTCTATGACACGCCCAGCTTCTTCTTGATGTCCTCCTTGAGCGCCTTCTTGTCCGCCTTTCCCACCTTGGTCAGCGGGATGGCGTCGATGAGCTCCAGGCGCTCGGGCAGTTGCAACACGGAGGCCCCCACGCTTTTCATGTGGGCTATCAACCCGTCGAACGACAGCTCCGCCCCCTGCCTCAGGCAGATATAGGCGCAGATGCGCTCGCCCAGGGCCTTGTCGGGCATCCCTATCACCGCCGCTTCGGCGACGGCGGGATGGGAGCAGACCAGCCGCTCTATGCCGACGGCGCTGATCGTCTCGCCGCCCCTGAGGATCGTCTCCTTGATCCTGCCGGTGA
This sequence comes from Syntrophaceae bacterium, assembly GCA_003165115.1. Taxonomy (GTDB): domain Bacteria; phylum Desulfobacterota; class Syntrophorhabdia; order Syntrophorhabdales; family WCHB1-27; genus BOG-1155. The sequence goes on from PLSJ01000489.1 coordinate 3,508, forward strand.
TGGTCATGGTGCCGGATGCGTCTATCCTCGCCAGGTCCCCCGTCTTGAAAAAGCCGTCTTCCGTGAAGGTGTTCCTGTTGTCTTCCGTTGATTTGAAATAGCCCGTGAAGATGTTGGGGCCCTTCGCGACAAGCTCCCCCTCGGTGCCCGCCGGCAGCTCATGGCCGTACTGGTCGAGCACCTTGTAAATGGAATAGGGGCAATCCTTCCTGCCCACGGTGGTGCAGATCGTTTCCAGGTCCGTGTCGAGACGGGTCATGGCGCCCAGCCCCTCGGCCGAGCCGAAGGCATTGACGAACTTGCAGCCCAGCCGGGCATAGACGGCCCTCACCAGCTCAGGGCTGCTGGGCGCGCCGCCCGCGTAGATCTTCTTCAGGGAGCCGAGGTCGTACGCGCTCAAGTCCGGCAGGTCGACGACCCTCTGGACGAGGGCGGGCACCGTGGGCAGCGCGGTCACCCTCTCCCGTTCCATGACCTTGCAGATGTCGCGGGCGTCCGTCGAGTCGGTGAGCACGTACCGGGCGTAATTCAAAAAGGCGCTCCCCACGCCCGTGTGCATGCCCTGCGCGTGGCTGACGGGCGCGACGGTCAGCAGCACGTCATCGCCTGTGATCTCCCACGCCCTGTTGTGGTACTCCACGCTCGCGATATAGTCGTTGTGGGTGCGGG
>PLSJ01000492.1 GCA_003165115.1 Syntrophaceae bacterium
GTCGCCCCTGGTTGTCACTTTGACAAGAACGTCGGAATAAGGGAGAATTTAAGTCGGCGGCCGTGTCGCAAGTGAACATCAGGGGCCGTCGCTTTCAGCCGGCATGGGCCGAATGCTCTTTGACAATCGGGCGGCAGTAACCATTTGGATGGTTGTGCGCTTTGTGGCTGGGCCGGTTCCGCGTGGACAGGTCAGCCCAGGGGGCCGGAGGAAATTTTGATGGATTTCGCCGGGCACCGCCAAGCGGTCCATGAGCCGCCCCGCGCCGGAGCATACTGCCCGTATGTGAGGATGCGGGGCGGCGATGAGACAGGCGAAAGGCGCGAAATTTACCCGGCCACCCCCACAAAACCGTGCACTTCCGTGCACCCCCTTTCAGAAAGGCTTGCGAGAGTGAGGAATCAGGAAAGGGCGGCGGGGAGACGGTTCCTGGAAATGGTGTGCCGACGAGCCTAAAAAACGGGTACAAGGCGCTAAAAAGGGGTAAAAATAGCCCTTTTTGCGCCGGTTCGTGCGCAGCGTTCGACTATAAGAGAGAAAGAAGACGGAAGCGCTATATGGCCGGCCTCGGGTAGAGCTTTGCCGCTTCCACGATGCCCGCGACTTTCTGCTCCCATTCGATCGCCATGATATGCACGCCCGCCACGCCCTTGATGGCCCGCATCTGTTCTATCGTCTCGACGCAGATCTTTATGCCCTCCTCGGCGACGTTTTCTTTCGGCACGCCCTTCAGTCGCGTGATTAATTCCTCGGGTACATCCATGCCGGGGACCGACTTCTGCATGTAGCGAGCCATGCCTATAGACTTGCAGGGGGTGACGCCGGCCAGTATATATATCTTTTCGTGGACGCCGAGGTCGCGCACCATCTCCATCCACTTCTCGAACTTGGGCACGTTGAATATGCACTGGGTCTGGACGAACTGGGCGCCGCACGCGGCCTTCTTCGCGAGCCGCATGGCGCGTATCTCGAAGGGGTCGGCGAAAGGGTTCTCCGCGCAGCCGATAAACATGTCGGGCCTGCCCTTCACTTCTTCTCCCCCGAGAAACCGCCCTTCGTCCCTGAGCTGCTTTATCGTCTGGATAAGCTGCATGGAATCGATATCGAAGACGTTCTTCGCCGTCGGGTGGTCGCCGAATTTCTGATGGTCCCCGGAGAGACAGAGGACGTTGTCGAGCCCGAGGGCCGCCGCGCCGAGGAGGTCGCTCTGCAGGGCAATACGGTTCCGGTCGCGGCAGACCATCTGCATGATAGGGTCGAAGCCCATCTGCTTGAGGAGGACGGCCGCGGCTATGCTCGACATCCTGACCACGCTCGTCTGGTTGTCCGTCACGTTCACGCCGTCGACGTATCCCTTGAGATAGGAGCCTTTCTTGCTCACCACCTCCGCGTCCGCGCCCCTTGGCGGGCCGCACTCGGAGGTGACCGCAAAATTGCCGCCCTTCAGCACTTTTTCGAGGTTGCTCGCGCTCATAGCTTCAGATCCTCCCTGACCCTTTTCCTCGGACCGCCGTCCCGCGACGTGGACCAGTTCTTCAGCGGCTGAATTTCCATATATTTATCGAGCATGTTCATCTCTTTGTACCTGTCGACGATGAGCTGCCAGCCGCACGGCGTCTCGTCGCTCACCTCGCACTTCCCGCCGTGGGAACCGCCGCAGGGGCCGTTAAAGAGGCTCTTTGCGCAGCGGGTGACAGGGCAGACGCCGAGCGTCTTGTCGAGGATGCAGTTGCCGCAGCCGAGGCAACGCTCAGCCCAGACGCCCTGCTCCTCGGCTACCCCGTCGAAGGTCGTGTTGACCGCCGGCAGGACGCGCATCTGCCGGTAGTGCTCGCCGACGAACTGGATGCCGCAGCCGCATGCCATGGAAAGGATCGCTTCCGCATCTCCTATGATGGGCGCGAGGCTCACCACGTATTCAGGGTCGCAATTCCGCTCCAGCACGTGCTCTTTGACCTCGATCGGCTGCCCCTCCTTTTCGCGGTGCATGCGCAGCTCCGACGCCAGGACCGCCACCTCTTTGGCCCCTCCCGCCGCGCAGACGGTGACGCACTCGTTGCAGCCGAGGAGGAGGATGCTCTTGTACGCCTTGACCAGCTCCACGATCTCCTCGAAGGGTTTCCTGTTCGCTACTATCATGATTTCCCCCTCTCCACTTTCTCCCTGCTTTTGTCTTTCATGCTGCCTTCGCTCTGCCCTTCCTGGCGGGGTTCGGCCCTAGCTGCCGCACCTTCTCGGTCATCTCGCGGCTGATCTCGGCAAACCTCTGCCCCTGGGCGGAAGAAAGGTTGTACATTGCGATCCTGTCTCCCCCTATGCCGCACTCATCGAGAAGCGCCTTCGTCTGGGCGACCCGTTTTTTGGCGCGGAGGTTCCCTTTCAGGAAATGGCATTCCCCTTCCAGGCAGCCCGCCACAAAGACGCCGTCGGCGCCGTTCTCGAAGGCTTTGAGCATATGGATGATATCCACCCTGCCGGTGCACGGTACCTTGACGATCTTCACATTCGGCGGATACGTGAGCCTCATCGAACCTGCCAGGTCCGCAGCGGTGTACGCTCAATATTCGCAGCAAAACGCGATAATGTCAGGCTCAAACTGCATCGCACCCTCCCTCCGAAAGCATCGCCCCCGATTTCTCGATAATCTGGATATCCCGGTAATGCATCAGGTCTATGGCCTTCGCGGGGCATTCGGCCGCGCAGGAGCCGCACCCCTTGCACTTGCTGATATCGATCTCCGCCTCTCCCTTCGCGTTGATGACCGGCACGCTGTAGGGGCACGCACGGACGCACGTCAGGCAGGCGGCGCACTTATCGGCCTGCACCTCGGCGACGACGCCGCCGACGAGTATCCGGTCTTTCGACAGCACGCCACAAGCCTTGGCAACGGCGGCCTCCGCCTGGGTGATGGTTTCCCGCATGTTCTTCGGTGAGTGGGCAAGGCCGCACAGGTACATGCCGTCGGTCGCGAAATCGACGGGCCGCAGCTTCATGTGCGCCTCCAGGAAGAAGCCCTCCTGGGTCCTCGGGGCCTTCAGGAAGTTCCCGAGCGCCTCGTTCTGCCCGGCTATCGTCGCGGCGCTCAACACCAAAATGTCGGTATCGAAGGTCAGCTCTTCCATGATCGAAGGGTCGTAGCAGGTAAGGGTAAGCCTGCCATTGACGCCTGCGACAACGGGCGGGCGCTCTTTTTCGTAGCGCACGAAGCGGACCCCGGCTTTCCGCGCCTTCAGGTAGTACTTCTCCAGGAACCCGTAGGTCATCACGTCCCTGAAGAGGATCACCACGTCCATCTCCGGTGTGGCACTTTTTAGCTCCAGCGCGTGCTTTATCGCGTTCGAGCAGCAGATCCGGCTGCAATAGGGCCGCTCGTCGTTCCGCGAGCCGACGCACTGGATCATGGTGAGCCGCATTGCCGGGGGCAGCCTCTTTTCGGCCAGCCGCTCCTCCAGCTCCATCTGGGTCATGACCCGCGCGTCCTCTCCGTAAAGGTACTGCCCATGGGGTTTTAACTCCTCACCGCCCGTGGCCACCACCAGCACACCGTGCTTCAGTGTGGTTGCGGCCTTTGTCTGCGTGTTTTGGAGGCCGGTCTCGAAATTACCCTGAAAGCCGGAGTGGTCGACCACGGTCGTTTCCGTCATGACGTGTATCAGCGGGTGGCTCGTGACCTGCTCGGTCAGGTTGGCGAGGAACGCAGCGACGTCCGTCCCGTCCAGGGTCGAGCGGATATGGCGGAGGTTGCCGCCGAGGGTGGCCTCTTTTTCCACGATGGACACGTCGAAGTTCTGTCCCGCCAGCTTGAGGGCCGCGGTCATGCCCGCCAGGCCGCCGCCGAAGACGAGGGCGTTCTTGTTTACCCCGATGGCGACTTCCTTCAAGGGCTTGATATAGTTTGCGTTTGTCACTGCCATCCTGACCAGCGTCTTCGCCTTCTTCGTGGCGTTTTCCTTGTCCCTCATGTGGACCCAGGAGCATTGGTCGCGGATATTGGCCATCTCGAAGAGGTACTTGTTGAGGCCCGCCTCCCTGATGGTCGAGCGGAAGAGGAATTCGTGCGTACGCGGCGAACAGGAGGCGACGACCACCCTGTTGAGGCCGTACTCGTTGATCAGGTGCTTCATCTTCTCCTGCGTATCCTGAGAGCAGGTGAAGAGGTTGTCGTCGGCCACCACCACGTTGGGGAGGCTCTTCGCATACTCCTTCACGTCCGGCACGTTGACCACCGAGCCGATATTCACGCCGCAGTGGCAGATAAAGACACCGATCCGGGGCTGTTCGAGGGCCGGCACCTCCCGCTCTTCGGGCAGGGGCTTGATCACGAAATCCTTGCCACGCACCTCCGAGATGACGGAGGCCGCCTCACACGCGGCGCCCGATGCCTGCGTCACCGTCTCGGGGATATCCTTCGGCGCTTCCGACGCGCCGCAGACGAAGACGCCCGGCTTCGTGGTGAGCACGGGGTTGTGTGGGGACGACTGTACGAAGCCGTATCCGTCGAGGCCGATGCCGAGGCTGCGGGCGAGGGCAGGCAGGCTCCGGCTGGGCCGCAACCCCACCGACAGGACGACCATGTCGAACATCTCGGAAGCGACGCGTCCCTCCTCATCGATATAGACCACTTCAAGGTCGGTCGTCTCCGGGTCCTCCAGGATCCTCGACACGGAAGATTTCACGTAGTGGACGCCGTGCTCGTGCTTCGCCCTCTCGTAGTACTGGTCGAACCCCTTGCCGAAGGCCCTCACGTCCATGTAGAGGATCGTCGGTTCTATGTCGCGCTGGTGCTCTTTCGCGATGATCGCCTCTTTCGTCGCGTACATGCAGCAGACGGACGAACAGTATTCGTTTGTCTTGTCGCGGCTGCCGACGCACTGGAGCCACGCCACCTTCCTGGGCACCTTGCCGTCGGAGGGACGCATGACCGTGCTGGAGGTAGGTCCCGTGGCGGACAAAATCCGCTCGAACTCGGTGCTCGTCAGCACGTTCCTGTACATGCCGTAGCCAAGCTCCGGTCTCTGTGAAGGGTCGTACTCCTCCAGGCCCGCCGCGACGATCACGCTCCCCACGTCGACGCGCACCTCTTCCGGTCCCTGCAAATAATTGATGGCGCCGGGCTTGCACGCCTCCTCACAGAGCTTGCACCCGAGGCAGCGCCTGCAGTTGAGGCATCGCTCCGCCTCACTCCGGGCGGTCGCTTCGTCGAGGGCCAGCTCAACCTCCTCGAATCCCTTCCTGCTCTCCACGGGGACGGAGGGGGTAACCGCGCGGCTGCGCCGCTCGATGTCGTCGGGCACGTCCGTGACCAGTTGTGTCTCTTTTGCGCACCGCCCCTCTTTCAGGTCTTTTCCTTCGAGGTATCGTATGATCGACTCGGCCGCCTCCTGCCCCTGGCTTACCGCGTCGATCGCCATTTTCGGGCCGGTCACGATATCGCCCCCGGCAAAGACGCCGGGAAGGCCGGTCGCGAGCGACACCGGGTCCGCCTTGATCCACCCGGCGCCGAGCATCTCGATTCCGGGCAGCTCCTTCAGAAATTCGGTTTCCGGGGACTGGCCTATGGCGAGGATGACCATATCGGCATCGTAGATCTTCCTCACGCCGTCCTGAAAAGACGGGTTGAACCGCCCCAGCTCATCGAAGACGGCGGTACACCGTCTGAACTCGACCGCCTTGACGCGTCCGTTCTCCTGGCGGATTCCACAGGGGCCCCAGGAGGTATGTATCTTTATTCCCTCTTCGAGGGACTGTTCGATCTCCCATTTGCTTGCGGGCATCTCATCCCACTTTTCCAGGCAGACCATGTGCACTTCGGCGTCGCCGAGACGCCGCGCCGTGAGCGCCACGTCCACCGCCACGTTGCCGCCGCCCACCACGACCACCTTGCNNGTCGAAATTCTCGCGGATATCCTTCAGGGATACGTCCTTGCCCACCCGTGTCTCATAACGGACACTGATGCCCATGCGGTCGACGATGGAGGTTTCACGGTCGAGCACGTCCTTGGGCAGGCGATAGGCAGGGATGCCCCAGTATAGCATGCCGCCCAGCTTCTCGCGGGCCTCGAAGATCGTGACGCCGT
>PLSJ01000119.1 GCA_003165115.1 Syntrophaceae bacterium
AGTCCTTCACCTCGCCCGCGATTTTCGTGTCATGCGCAGACGCGTCGAATCTGGTTATGGGCCCGATCCCCGATTGGCCGTCGAGTATCTTACCCCAGACATTATCGAGGCCGACTCCCAGGGGAGTGGCAAGCCCGAAACCCGTTATGACGACCCTTCTTTTCAACCGTCACCTCGTGCTCTATTATATATGTTCTTCGATATACCGGATGGCATCCCCCACGGTCTCTATCTTTTCCGCATCCTCGTCGGGGATCTGGATGTCGAACTCATCCTCGAGGGCCATCACCAGTTCGACTATATCGAGAGAATCGGCCCCCAAGTCGTCGATGAATTTCGCCTCCGGTACCACCTCGGACTCATTTACCCCTAGCTGTTCGACAATCATTTTTTTGACTTTTTCAGCAACTGCCATGTAGCCACCTCCTAGTTTTGACGAGGGACCCGTCCCTCAAGTGTATAAGCCTCCGCTGACGTTTATCACTTCACCCGTGACGTAGCCTGCGTACTCGGACAGCAGAAAATAGACGACGCGAGCCACGTCGACCGGCTCTCCGGCCCTTCCGAGAGGCACCGCCTGCACGAGCGTTTCTTGGTATTTTTCGGACAACGAGGCGGTCATCTCCGTCTTTATCAGACCGGGGGCCACGGCGTTTACCCTGATGCCCCGCTCGCCGTACTCCTTCGCGAGACTCTTGGTAAGTCCGATGATGCCCGCTTTGCTTGCCGCGTAGTTCGACTGGCCGGGATTTCCCGTCAATCCCGCGATGGAAGCGATATTGACGATGCTTCCACCCGTCTTCATGAGGCGGCGGACCACCGCCTTCGTACAGTTGAAGGCCCCCTTCAGGTTGACCCTCATCACCTGGTCCCAGTCGTCCTCGGTCATTCTCACGAGGAGCTTGTCTCTCCTGATCCCCGCGTTGTTCACCAGGTTATCGACCCTGCCCATCCCGTCGATCACGGCGACGACCGCCTTTTCCACCTGTGACGAGTCGGACACGTCGACAGGAAAGAACGCGGCCCTCGACCCTTTGGCCTCTATGGCGCGGACCGTCTCCGCGCCGTCGGTGACGTCAAAAACGGCGATGGCGGACCCTTTTTCGGCGAGGAATTCCGCGATTGCCCGCCCTATGCCCATGGATGCGCCCGTCACGATCGTGACCTTTCCCTTCATGACAACGCCCCCCGGACCGCCTCTATCTCCTCCATCGTCTCCACGTGAAGACAGGGGATATCGGTGATCCTCTTCATCATGTTCGTGAGCACCTTCTGCGGCCCCACCTCAAGAAAAACCTCTATGCCCTCGCCGCACATGTTCCTCACGCTCTGCTCCCAAAGGACCGGGGAGAACATCTGGCGGAACAGGAGGTCGACGACTCTTCCACTCTCCCTGTTCGGGACGCCGTCGACGTTCGGAACAACCGGCGCAGACATCGGCGGGAAGGAAAGGCGGCCTAATTCTTCTTTCAGCGCGGCGGCGGCCGGCTTCATCAGCACGCTGTGAAAAGGACCGGATACGTTGAGGAAGACCGCCTTCTTGTACCCCTGCCCCTTCAGGCGCTCGACGACTTCTTTGAGCGCTTCCGTGGTGCCCGACAGGACGAGCTGGTCCGGCGAGTTGAGGTTGGCGGGATGCGCCACGTAACCTTCCCTCGACACGCTCCGGCAGACCTCTTCCACCTTCTCCCGCACCGGGCCGATGAGCGCGACCATGCCGCCGAGACCGGCCGGGCAGGCCTCTTCCATCAGGAGACCCCTTTTCCGGGTCAACCTTATCGCATCATCGAAGGAGAAGACCCCGGCCGCGAGGAGGGCCGTATATTCGCCGAGGCTGTGGCCGGCGAACACACTCGGCGTCAGCTTCACTTCCCTGTTCAACACGGTCCATACGGCGTGGCTGACGAGAAGCACCGCCGGCTGCGTGTTGAAGGTCTTGCCCAGCACGTCCGCGGGTCCGTTGAAACACAATCCCGAGAGGCTGAAATCGAGGGCCTTGTCGGCCGATCCGAACAGCTCCCTCACGTACCCGAAACGGTCGTACAGCTCCTTCCCCATGCCGACATACTGTGACCCCTGACCCGGGAAAACCACGCCGATCTTCTTCATGGTCACTTCTTCTTCGAGGCCGCTTCTTTTATCAATTCAAGGCCGATGACGTTTCTCTGTATCTGGTTCGTGCCTTCGTATATCTGAAGGATCTTCGCGTCCCTCATCATCTTCTCGATGGGATAATCCCGCATGTAGCCGTAGCCGCCGAATATCTGCAGCGCATCGACCGTCACCTTCATTGCCGTGTCGCTCGGGAAAACCTTGCTCATGGCAGACACCTTCGAGAAGTCCTTCGGGTTGCTGTCGATAAAGCGGGCAACCGCGTAGACGAGTGCCCGCGCCGCTTCCGTCTGCGTGGCCATATCCGCCAGCATATGCTGCACGGCCTGGAAGGATATGATCTTCCGCTCGAACTGCCCCCTTTCCTTCGCATAGGCGAGCGCGGCCTCAAGGGCCCCCTGGGCGACCCCAACCGCCTGGGCCCCGATGCCCGGACGCGTCCGGTCGAAGGTCCTCATGGCGAGGATGAAGCCCATGCCTTCCCTACCTATAACATTTTCCTTCGGGACTTTGCAATCCTGAAACACGAGTTCCCTCGTGGCCGACGCACGGATGCCCAGCTTCTTCTCCTTCTTCCCGAACGAAAATCCCTCCATCCCCTTTTCGAGGATGAACGCGGTCGCCCCCCTGCCGCCCCTGGAGCGGTCCGTCATGGCGATGACCGAATAGACCTCCGCCTCTCCGCCGTTGGTAATCCATTGTTTGGTGCCGTTCAGGACGTAGTCGTCCCCTACCCGGCGCGCCGTCGTCCTGATGCCCGCCGCGTCGCTGCCCGCGTTCGCCTCCGTAAGGCCGAAGGCCGCGAGCCGTTTCCCTTTCGCCACGTCGGGCAGATACCGCGCCTTCTGTTCCTCGCTCCCGCCGATGAGGATAGGGTAGGAGCCGAGGAGGCTTGCCGCGTAGCTTACCGACACGCCCAGACAAGCCCTGCTCAACTCTTCGACGGCGATGCAATTCTCGAACGAGCCGCCGCCGAGGCCGCCGTAGCTTTCAGGTATGCTCACGCCGAAAAGACCCGCTTCGGCGCACGCGCCCATGATCTCCCAGGGGAAGGTTTCCGTTTCGTCCAGCTCCGCCCTCACGGGCATTATCCTTTCCTCTGCGATCCTGCGCGCGAGCTTTTTGATTTCTCTCTGATCTTCCGTCAAAAAATAGTCCATGCTAGTGCTCCTTCCCCGCCTTCGTAAGCGACACGTAGTCCTGCATCGCGTCCTTTATCCGCTCGTTGACGTTCTTTCCCACAAAGCCTTTCGCCTGTATGATTGCATTCTTGATCGCCCGCTCATTCGACTTTCCGTGACAGATGATGCAGACCCCGTCGACCCCCACCAGAGGCGCCCCTCCATATTCGGAATAGTCTACCATCCGGGAGAGGGCCTTGAAAACCCCGGAAAGGAGCAGGTAGCCCAGTTTCGCACGCAGACTCCCGGCGATCTTCCCTCTCAGGAGGCCTATGATCGCCTCCGCCATGCCCTCGCTCACCTTGAGGGCCACATTTCCGACAAAGCCGTCGGTTATTACCACGTCCGCCGTGCCGTTGTACAGGTCGGTCCCTTCTATGTAGCCCCTGTAGTTGAGATCGGCGCCCTTCAGGAGCGCGTGCGTCTCACGGGTCAGCTCGTTTCCCTTTGTCTCTTCCTCCCCGTTGCTCAGGACACCGACCCTGGGCGCTTCCACGCCGAGGGCATATTTGGCGAACACGTTGCCCATAATCGCAAACTGGACAAGGTGTGACGGGCGGCAGTCGACTGTGCCTCCCGCGTCGAGAAGGATCGACCTGGTACCCAGGACGTTCGGATGTATGGTCAGGATGGCCGGCCTCTCCACACCGGGGATCCGGCCCAGGGTGACAATAGCGAAGGCCATGGCGGCCCCGGAATTGCCCGCCGAAACCACCCCCTGCACGCTCCCCGATTTGAGCAGGCCGAAAGCCTTGTTTACCGAAGAGTCCCTCTTCCTTCGTAGCGCAACGGAGGGTGACTCCTTCATCTCGACAGCCACGGGGGTGTGAACCACTTCGATGCCCGACCGGGCCTTGAGCAGGGGGACGATCACCTTCTCGTCGCCGACGAGGACCACCTCCCCCACCTTCTCCGCGCACGCCGCCTCGGCCCCCCTCACGATCGCGAGAGGCGCATGGTCCCCTCCCATAGCATCGACTGCTATCCTCACCATGTGAGCTAGAGTTCTTCTACCGTCAGATACTTCTTCCCCTTGTAAGTTCCGCACTTCGCGCAAATCCGGTGGGGCATGGTGGGCTCTTTGCAGTTAGGGCAGAGGATTACGCTGACGGCCGTAAGCTTGTAGTGCGACCTCCTCCTGTCTCTTTTTGACCTCGCTGTTTTCCTTTTTGGCACAGGCATTGTTTTCTCCTTACCGGTCTTTAAGAAATGCTTTCAACTTCTCCGTCAGTATCGTCGAGCCGGCCTTCTCGCAAGCACAGTCCGCGATGTTCAGGTTCGCGCCGCAGACGGGGCATATGCCTTTGCACGATTCCGAACAGAGGGCCTTTATGGGTATATTGAGCACTATTTCTTCAAAGATATAGGGGCCGATATCTATTTCTTCACCTTCGAAATAGTACGTATCCAACTCTTCGGGCTTCAACTCGACTTCAGGGGCGCCCGGCGCCGCAGTCCTGGGCAACAGCTCGATGTCCAGCACCGAGGCGACGGAGAAGGTAAAGGGCTCGAGACATCGGGCGCAGACCAGGGAGAGCGCCGCCCGCAAGGGTCCATGGATCCATACGCTGTTTCCCGCCTTCTCTATTTTCAGCTCGTAATCGATCGGCGACAGGAAGGAAAAGTCGCTGTCCTCCGGCCTTTTGAACGTGGAGGCGTCCAATGCCCCGCTGACCGATATGCCTTCCCCTATATCGTAAAGTTTGATAATCATTGGTTGTTTCCTATTTAGAGTCTAACAATATAAGGGTAAAGCCAGCGATTGTCAAGCAAATTGCGGGCCAGCAAATTGCGGGCCAAGGCAGGGCAAACGCATTTGGACTATACCCCGTCACTGGACGGAACCTTCAAGTATCTTGCCGAGATAGTCCATATCCCACCCGGCCCTGAGACGTTTGGTCTTGATGCTCCTTCTTTTTGAGTTCTCTTGTCTCAAGAGATTAAGCGCGATATGTCTCAAGACGGCGAAGTTCGCCGGCGCATGATCTTTCCGTATTCGGCATTCGT
>PLSJ01000434.1 GCA_003165115.1 Syntrophaceae bacterium
AAGTTGGCGAAGAGGACGGTGAACCAGAGCCACAGGGATATCTGCAGGTTGAACCGGAAGGGTCCGCCCGAGATGAAGTTGCCCACGGAAATAAGGGAGGTGACGACGGAGACGACCTCCACCACCAACATAACGGGGTTTCGCCACAGGAGCCGGGGGTCGAGCCTGCTGAAGGCGCCCGCGACCGCCTTTTCGATGATGCCTGCCTGCCAGATGGTTACTTTCTTCTCTTCCATTGCGGCCCCCTAAAATGTCCTTCCCGCGCCGAGCAGGAGGTGATCGAGAACGGGCCCCAGCACAAGGGCGGGAAAGAACGTCAGGGCGCCGACAATAAGCACGACCGCCGCCAGCATCCCCACGAAAAGCGCGCCCTCCGTGGGGAAGGTGGCCGTGCTCACGGGGATGCGCTTTTTTGCGGCCAGCGAGCCGGCGATGGCCAGGGCGGGCAGAATGGTGAGGAACCGCCCCACGAGCATGCAAAAGCCCATGGTCAGGTTGTAGAAGACCGTATTCGCGTTGAGACCGGCGAAGGCGGAGCCGTTGTTGCCCGCGGCCGAGAAGAAGGCGTACAGGATCTCCGAGAGGCCGTGGGGGCCCGCGTTAGTGAGGCTACTCAGGCCCGCGGGCGTGACCGCGGCGATGCCGGCGAAGATGAGGCTCGCGACGGCAGGGGCGACCACCACGATCACCGCCATGACCATCTCCCTCGATTCGAGCTTCTTCCCCAGGAACTCCGGTGTGCGCCCGATCATCAATCCCGCGAGGAAGAGGGCGAGGATGGCGTACATAAGCATGCCGATCAGGCCTACGCCGACACCCCCGAAGATCACCTCCCCCACGGCTATATTGAACATGCAGACGAGGCCCGTGAGAGGCTTCATGCTGTCGTGCATGCTGTTCACCGAGCCGTTCGACGTCACCGTCGTCGCCTGTGCCCAGAGCACAGACGAGCCCACGCCGAAGCGCACCTCCTTCCCCTCCATGTTGCTTGTCACGCCCATTTTGGCCAGCAGCGGGTTCGCCTGCCACTCGGCGGCAAAGGCGAAGACCAGTCCGATCAGGAAAAGGACCGTCATGGCGGCGAAAATTGCCCGGCCCTGGCGGCGATTGTCGATCATCCTTCCAAAAGTGAACGGCAGCGCCACCGGTATGAGGAGGATCGAGAGGAGTTCGAGGAAATTCGATGTGCCCGTCGGGTTCTCGAAGGGGTGCGCGGAATTCGCGTTGAAGAAACCGCCGCCATTCGAGCCGAGCTGCTTGATCGCGACTTGCGATGCCGCCGGCCCCACCGCGATCACCTGTTCGGCCCCCTCTACGGTGTGCGCCTTTACGTAAGGCCCGAAGGTCTGCACGACGCCCTGGGACGCCAACAAGAGAGCCAGAATGATGCTCAGGGGGAGCAAAATATAAAGCACCGACCGCGTCATATCCACCCAGAAGTTGCCCACCGTCTCCTTCATCTTCGAGGTGAAGGCCCTGACCAGCGGCAGGAGGACCGCCATCCCCGCCGCGGCCGAGACAAAGTTCTGGGCGGTCATGCCGAGCATCTGGGTGAGGTAGCTCATGGTCGTCTCGCCGCCGTATGCCTGCCAGTTCGTGTTCGTCACAAAGGATACCGCCGTGTTGAGGGCCGTATCCCAGCGCACCGCCGGCAGATGCTGCGGGTTGAGCGGCAGGACGCCCTGGGCGAGCTGCAGGAGAAAGAGCGCTGTGAGGCCCGCGCCGTTGAAGAGGATAAAGGCCATGCCGTACCCTTTCCAGGTCATCTCCGCGTTCTCGTCTATGCGGCAGAAACGGTAGATGAGGCGTTCAAGGGGACCCGCGATGACCGTCAGGATGTTCCGCTTCCCCTGGAAGACCGCCGCCATGTAACGTCCGAGCGGCGGCGCAAGAAACAGCAGTATCGCGAGGAAGAGTATGATGACGTAAATCTCTTTGACCATGCTGTGGCCTCCGTATCGTTATTCCCAATCGGTGCGTCGGGGATGGAAGGTATGTATAAACATAAACATAGTATAAAAGCGGCTCATGCACACGTAAAAATAATGTAAAGATTTGAACCGCATCGAGCGAAAGGGCGGGGAGTCAGGCTTCCGGTTGCCCCCGGCTTGAGAGAGGAAGGGAGAAGGTGAAGCGATTGCCTCGTTCAAGGGGCGAATCGACCCGGATCGTGCCCCCATGGGCTTCGATTATACCCCGGCAGATAGACAGACCCAGGCCCGAGCCGCTGCTGCTTTTCGAGCGCAGGCCGCGGTAGAATTTGTCGAATATGTGCTCGCGCTCGTCTGCCGGGATTATGGGGCCGCGGTCGGCGACGCTGACGAGGACCGCCCTCTCGACGGCGCGGGCGGAGATGACGATCTCGCTGTCCGCGGAGGCGTACTTGGCCGCGTTCTCCAGCAGATTGATCAGCACATGCTCGATCAGGCCGAAATCTGCCTCGACGAGGGGGAGACCGGACGCGATGTTGACCATTACCGGATGTCCCTCCATCACATCGTGGATCTCCCGGAGCGCCACGCCGACGATATCCTGTATGTCGCACCAGTCGGCGCGCAGCTTCAACGAGCCGCTCTGAAGACGGGCCATGTCGAGCAGGTTCGCCACAAAACGGTTAAGACGGAAGGCCCCTTCCTTGATTGTATCCAGGAGGATACCCTTCGCTTCCCGATCGTACGAGCCCCCCTCGGCGAGCAGACTCGTCACGGCCCCCGTAATCGAGGCCAGCGGCGTTCTCAGATCGTGGGAGATGGAATCGAGCAGGGCCTTATGCAGCTTTTCAGACTCGGCGAGCCGCTGCACCTGCCCGGCCTCTTCCGCGAGCCTGAGCCTGATAATNNAGGGGCCTTCCCTCAGCGCCGAGATCGACGCAAAGGGCCGCAAGTGTCTTTCTGTCGGCCTTGATGGGGAAGATGAGATCGCTCGCCTCCCTGAGGATGTCCGTGCCCCTGCCCGCGCTCTCACCGTGCTTCAGCACCCATCGGACGACTGCAATTTTTTTGTCGTCCCCTGCGCCGGCGTTCGCGGGATAGGACGCGAGCTCCCGGACCACGTGGCCTTCCTCGCCCGCGAGGATCGAGACCCGGCCGTCGACTGCCTCCGCTACCGTCCGCGCGAAGGTGGCAAGGATCTCTCCCAGGTCCGCTTTGCGTGCGATCTCTTCACTGAGCGCATAGAGGGCGAGGGTCCTCTTCTCCCTCTGATTCGCTTTCTCCAGCTCGTCGCGAATCCTCGTGGCCATGGTGCCCGTTACCAGACCCACGAGGAGGAAGACGGCGAGGGTGAAGACATACTTGATATTGCCGACNNAAGAAATCGAAGGCCAGTACGCCGAGGAAAGAGGCAAATAGAGAAGGCCCCCGGCCCCAGCGGACTGCGCTCATGAGCACGGGCAGGAGATAGAGGAGGGTCACGTTGGCGATGTCAAAAGAAGGGCTGATCAGCTTCCCGATCACGGTCACGAACACGACGGCCAGGAAGGTCCAGGCGTAAGGGGCCAGGCGTAAAGAGGCCGAGGGCGCGCGGAAAGTCACCGCTATTCCCCCGACGTGAACCGATAGCCGACTCCCGCCTCGGTCAGGATGTAGCGGGGCCGGGCCGGGTCCTCTTCTATCTTGCGCCGCAATTGACCTATATAGACGCGCAGGTAGTGGGTCTCCTCCTGAAAATTAGGTCCCCAGATCATCCGCAGGAGCTGCCTGTGGGTGACCACCCGCCCTGCATGGAGCGCCAGGGTCTTCAGGATTTCATATTCCGTGGGGGTCACCTTCAGCTCCTCTCCCCTGAGCAGCACGAGGCGGCGAGCCAGATCGAGGAC